>CAUQTR010000389.1:0-3020 GCA_963521045.1 uncultured Actinotalea sp. | reverse complement strand
TCGAGATCCACAGCAGCACCGCGAGCCCGTCGTGCTCGTCCCACGCGCCGCGCCACAGGCCCGCCACGGTGAGGCCCACGCTCATCGCCAGCGCGGCCAGCAGCGCACGCGTCCGCGGGGCCCGGACGGCGTACGCGTACATGGTCAGCATGAGGACGGGGGCGGCGATCGGCGGGTCCCACCCGGCCACGAGCCCCACGCCGACGACCGTCCCGACCAGGCCGAGCGTGGGCCCGGGGTACCGGCGCCACTGGGTGAGCGCGGCCGCCAGCACCACGGTGAGGACGGTCTCCGGCGTCGAGAGCAGCAGGTCGACCGCGCGACCGTCGGGTATCCCGTCGCCCGCGATGGCCGGGACCGTGAGGAACAGCACGCCGAGCGCCACCCCGAGGACCGCGTCAGCGATCCTGGGGTGGCGGCGGAACGGCTCCGCGACGCGATCCAGGCTCATGGCCGTCACCCTACGGACCACCGACGGTGCGCCGTCCTGAGGGTCAGCCATCAGCCGTCCGGCCTCAGACGTCGCGACGGGTGATCGCGAGGGCGGCCCCGCCGAGCGTGGCCGCGACCCAGGCGGTCAGGACGAGCGCTCCGGCGCCGGCGGACAGCACCTGGTCGCTCGCACCCATGGCGGTGGTGAAGGACGCCGCCGCCGAGCTCGGCAGGTACTGCAGGAGCGCGTCCCAGCTCTCGGGGAGCAGGGCGCCGGCGAGCGCGGGAAGGATGATGACGCCCGCGACGACGGCGCCGACCGACCCGGCCACGCTGCGCATCAGGACGCCCAGGCCCAGGCCGATGAGGCCGATCGCGGTGAGGTACGCGGCCATGCCGAGCACCTGGCGCAGGACGCCGTCGTCGGTCAGCGCGGAGGTGGGCGCACCGTTCGCGGACAGGAGGCTCATGCCGAGCGCGAACGCGCCCAGGACCCCGACGAGCGAGGCGGCGAACGTTGCCCCGCCGAAGACCGTCGCCTTGGCGACGACGACCTGCCACCGGCGCGGCACGGCGCCGACCGTCGCCGAGATCATGCGTGAGCCGTACTCACGCGCCCCGGCGAGGCTGCCGAGCGTGCCCACGAGCAGGACGGCGAAGGTCGCGCCGGTCAGGACGATCCCGACCGGGGTCTCCACGCCCATGCCGCCCTCGCCGTCGCCGCCCGGGTCCGTGGAGAACGCGGCGGCCGCGGCCGCGAGGCCGACGAGCACGACGACGACGGACGCGAGCCCGATCCAGGTCGAGCGCAGGGTGCGGAGCTTGACCCACTCCGAGCGCATCGCGCGCCCGAGGGTCTGGGGCCGCACGGCGGTCGGGAGAGCCCGGAGCGCCGGGCGTGGTGCGGCCGCGGCGGGCGGCGCGAGGGTCGTGGTGGTCATCAGGCTGCCCTCCGGGCGGTGGTGCGGATGTCGGTGTCGGTGCCGCTCAGGTGGGCGGCGGTGCGGTCGGGACCGGCTCGGTGGGCACTGTCGGTGCCCGAGTACTCGACGCTGCCCCGGGTGAGCTCGAGGTAGGCCGACTCGAGCGACGTCGTACGCGTGACGAGCTCGTGCAGCCGCAGCCCGTGGTCGGCCGCGAGGTCGCCGATCGCCTCTGCCGGCACGCCGTGGACCTCGATCCTGTCCCGCTCGGTCGAGACCACCGTGACGTCGGGACCGGCCAGCAGGCGCTCGAGCGCGCGTGCGTCGGGCGAGGTGACGAGGACGCCACCCGGCGAGGACGTCGCGATGAACTGCTCGATCGAGGTGTCCGCGAGGATCCGGCCCTTCCCGATCACCAGGAGGTGCTCGGCCACGAGCTCCATCTCGCTCATGAGGTGGGAGGAGAGCAGCACGGTGCGCCCCTCGGCGGCCAGCTCGGCGAGCAGCGCGCGGATCCACTGGATCCCGTCCAGGTCGAGTCCGTTGACCGGTTCGTCGAGGATGAGCACGCCCGGGTCGGCGAGCAGCGCGGCGGCGAGCCCGAGTCGCTGCCCCATGCCGAGCGAGAACGACCCGGCAGCCTTGCCCGCGACGTCGCTCAGGCCGACGACCCCGAGCACCTCGTCGACACGCCGCGGCCCGATGCCGACCGTCGCGCCGAGGGCGAGCAGGTGGTTGCGCGCCGTCCGGCCCTTGTCGACGCTCTTGGCGTCGAGGAGCGCGCCGACCTCCGCGAGGGGGGCGCGCGCCGCGACGTAGGGCCGCCCGTTGACCAGGGCGACGCCGGACGTCGGGCGGTCGAGGCCGACGACGACGCGCATCGTGGTGGACTTCCCGGCGCCGTTCGGGCCGAGGAATCCGGTGACGACCCCGGGCCGGACGGTCGCCGTGATGCCGTCGACGGCGACCTTGTCGCCGTACCGCTTCGTGAGGTCCTGCAGCTCGATCATGTCGGTGCCCTTCGCCGTGGTGGAGTGGTAGGACGACCTTCGTCCGACGGGGCACGACCCGTCGTCGTCGCACGGGACGGACCGCGGGCTACCGCAGCCGCGGTACGCAGGCGTGGCGGCCTCCCTACACTGACGCGGTGCCGCACGACGAGGAGCCCTCGGGTCGCCGCGATCGGGGGTGCCGGTGATCACGAACGTGCTCCTGGAGCACCCCTGGCTGTCGCCCGCCGCGCTCGGGCTCGCGGTGCTCCTGGGGCCCGTCATCGGCAGCCGGCTCGTCGCCCGGCCGCGTGCCGCGTGGGTGCTCGCCGCCGTCTCGCTGCTGCCGGTGCTCGCGCTCACGCTCGTGCCGGTGGACCGCGAGCCGTTCGAGCGGTGTGTCGTCCAGTGGGCCGTGCCGACGTTCGGGCGGGTCGAGCTCATGGCCAACGTCGTGCTCTTCGTCGCCCCGGTGCTGCTCGCGGGGGTGGCGTCGCGGCGGCCGCTGCTCGCACTGCTGGGCGGTAGCGCGACGTCGGCCGCGATCGAGGCGGTGCAGGCGCTGGTGCCGGCGATCGGCCGGTCCTGCGACACGACCGACTGGACGTCCAACACCCTCGGTGCGCTCGTCGGCGCCCTGCTGGCGTGGGCCGCGCTGCTCCTCGCGGTCCGCACC
>CAUQTR010000388.1:0-3025 GCA_963521045.1 uncultured Actinotalea sp. | reverse complement strand
GCTCGGCTCGTGGCCCCTCCGGCCGGCGCCGGGCGGACCGGGTCCCACCGCAGGAAGCGCGCCCCGACGAGCGTGGCCACCACGCACCATGCCCCGAGCACGGCCATCCGCGCCAGGTCCCAGCCTCCGCCGCCGCCGGACGGGTCGAACTGGGCCTCCAGCAGCTCGACGAACGGCGTGAAGGGCAGGCCCGCGGACACGCGGGACAGCCAGCCGGGGATGGATCCTCCCGGCGTGAACGTCCCCGCGAGGAAGGGCATCGCCACCGTGGCGGCGATCGAACCCGCCTGTGCGACCGTCGTGCTGGGGGCGAGCGCTGCGGTCGCGACGCCGAGGGCGGCGAAGCACAGCAGGGCCAGGACGAGGGTCACCACCGTCGCAGGGACGGTCCGCCACACGACCTGGACGTCGTACGCGAGCACCCCGACCGTGAGCGCCGCCGCCACCGACGCGAGCGCGAACACCACGGCCCCGCCGATGCGGCCGGCGAGGTACACGGGCAAGGGGAGCGGTGTGCCGCGCACCCGCCGCACGAGGCCGTGCTCGCGCGCCTCGCAGAGCGAGATGGCCACGGTGGGGAAGGCGCCGTACATCGCGCCGAGCGCCGCTGCGGAGGGGGTGACGAACTGCATGACCCGGACGTCGCTGCCGGGCCCGACCACGGCGTTCCCAGCAACGACGCCGATCACCAGGAGCCACACGAGCGGCAGCAGGAACGTGAAGACCAGCACGACGCGGGCGCGCCACAGGTCCGTCACGGCGTGCCGCAGCTGCGCGCCGAGCAGACGCGTGACGGGCGGCCGTCCCGGCTCGCTGACGGGCACGGCACGCGTCGGCGCCGCGGTCACCGCTGCCCCTGGAAGTCACCGACGGGGCGCGGCCCGGACGCGTCGTAGTCCGCCTGGTCGCCGACCAGGCGCAGGTAGACGTCCTCGAGGGACGGGCGGCGCACCCCGAGTGCGGGCAGCTCGACCCCCCGCCCGAGCGCCCAGGTGGTCAGGGCATGGAGCGTCGCGGTCGGCTGCCGGGTCACGACGCGCCAGTCGGCGCCCTCGGGCTCCGCCCGCCCGCCCAGGGGCGGCAGGTCGGCTGCGCCCGTGCCGGCAGGCAGGCGGAACGTCACCACCGAGTCCTCCTGGACGGCGCTGAGCTCGGCCGGACTGCCGAGCGCGACGATCCGGCCGCGGACGAGCACGGCGACCCGGTCCGCCAGGTGCTGCGCCTCGTCCATGTAGTGGGTGGTCAGCACGACCGTCGTACCGAGGTCGCGCAGGCCGTCGACGAGGTCCCAGGCGAGCCGGCGCGCGGAGGGGTCGAAGCCCGTCGTCGGCTCGTCGAGGAAGAGCAGGCGAGGGGATCCCACCAGGGCGAGCGCCAGGTCCAGGCGCCGCCGTTGCCCGCCGGACAACGTCCGGACGCGCGCGTCGCGCTTCTCGCCCAGCCCGACCCGCTCGACGACGTCGTCGACACCGAGCCGGCGCGGGTACATGCCCTGGTGCAGCCGGACGAGCTCGCGGACGCTGAACTCGTCCTCGAACCCCGCTTCCTGCAGCACGATCCCGACGTCCTCGCGCAGCGCCCGCCCCCCGCGCTCGGGGTCGTGGCCCAGCACGCTGACGGTCCCGGACGTCCGCCGCCGATGGCCCTCGAGGATCTCGACCGTCGTCGTCTTGCCCGCACCGTTGGGCCCGAGGACCGCGAAGACCTCACCCTCCTCGACGGCGAACGAGACGTCGTCGACCGCGACGACGGGCCCGTACTCCTTCCGCAGCCGGTCGACCTCGACGGCGACCATGGCGCACCTCCCGGCGAGAGCTCTGTCCCCTCTCAGCCGACCGCGCCCGACGGGCCCGCGCCAGGGCACAAGGGCCCGGGTCCGGCGGACCGGCCGTCCGGCGCGTTCGGGACCAACGTCCTCCTCGGCGCCCCGCGGCCATTCCTACGGTGGGTCCCGTGAGAACCCCTGCCCGGCTGTCCCTGCTGGGCCTGGGGGCTCTGTGCCTGCTGGCCGGGCTCGACGCCGCGCTGCTCCTCCTCGGCCTGCCCGCCCCGGTGACGTCCGACCGCCTGCCCGACGTGCACGGACCGCTGCTCGTGCTCGGGTTCGTCGGCTGTGTCATCGCGCTCGAGCGCGCGGTCGCCCTGCGCCGGTGGTGGGCGCTGGGCGCCCCGGCCGGGCTCGGGCTCGGCGCACTGCTCACGCTCAGCCCCGCGCCGCTCGCCGTGGGCACCGGGGTCGTGTGCGCGGGCGCAGCCGTGCTCCTGGCGACCTATGCGGCGTTGTGGCGACGCCAGGAGTCCGCTGCCCTCCTGCTCGAGGTGCTCGGTGCCGTCCTCGCCGCGGGCGGGGCGCTGCTGTGGTGGTCGGGGGTGCCCGTGCCCCGGCTGCTCCCGTGGCTCGTCGGCTTCCTCGTGCTGACCATCGCCGGAGAGCGGCTCGAGCTCGCGCGGGTGGGCTTCAGCCGCGCCACCGGCAGCCAGCCCGACCCGGAGCGGCAGGTGACGGTCGCCGGCGTCGCGGTCGCCACGGGCGTCGTCGCGACCTTGGTGCAGCCGGCTGCCGCGGCGCTGCTCGGGCTGGCGCTCCTGGCCCTCGTCGGCCTGCTCGTGCGGCACGACGTCGCGCGTCGCACGATCCGCTCGACCGGCCTGCCGCGCTTCGTCGCGTGGGCGCTCCTCGCGGGCTACGCCTGGCTCGTCGTCGCGGGTGCGACGTGGGTGCTGCTCGGCGACGTCCGCGAGGGCCCCTCGTACGACGCCCTCGTGCACGCCGTCTTCCTCGGTTTCACCCTGTCGATGATCATGGCCCATGCGCCGGTGATCCTGCCCGCCGTGCTGCGCGTCGCGCTCCCGTACCGCGCGGCCTTCCACGCGCCCGTGGCCCTCCTGCACGGCTCGCTCGCGCTGCGCGTCGTGGGCGGCGACCTCTACGGCGCGACCTGGGCGCTCACCCTCGGCGGCGCGCTCAACATCGCCGCCGTGCTCGCCTTCGTGGGCCTCGCCGGGTGGTCGGCCATCACGGCGC
>CAUQTR010000387.1:0-3027 GCA_963521045.1 uncultured Actinotalea sp. | reverse complement strand
GGTCCGGGTCGAGCGGCGCCGCGCACCCGGCGTCCCCGACGACGTCGAGAGCTGGGCGGTCGGCGGCACCCCGGCGCTCGTCGCGTTCCTCGCGGCGCACGACGCCTTCGGTCCGCGGCCGGACGTGCTGCTGTCCGGCGTCAACTGGGGGCCGAACACCGGGCACTCGGTGCTCCACTCCGGCACGGTGGGCGCCGCACTGGCGGCCCTGACGTCCGGCATGCGCCATGGCCGTCTCGTCGGGCGCCCACCGGCCGCAGCACTGGGCGACGGCGGGCGTCGTGGCCACCCATGCGCTGCGCTGGCTCGAGGGCCGACCGGCCGGCGAGGGCGTGCTCAACGTCAACGTGCCGGACGTCCCGCCCGAGCTACTGCGTGGCGTGCGGGTCGCGCCGCTCGCCCCGTTCGGGGTGGTCGAGGCGCGGATCGAGCCGCACCTGGGCGACGACGGTGGCGGCGAGCTCCAGCTCGGCTGGTCCGGCCTGGACCTCACCGCGGACTCGACCACCGACGCCGGCCTGCTCGCCGCGGGCTGGGCGACGGTCACGATGCTCCAGGCGCCGTGGGCGGTGCCGACGGTCGGCTTCCCGGAGCTCGACGGGCCGGTCTGAGGAGCTGCCACCCGAGGGCGTCCTCGCAGTCGACAAGGCCCGAGCGCTGGTTCGCGTCGCAGTCCTGAGTCCGGCAGGGGCGCCGGATGCGGTCAGATGGCGAGGATGAAGCCACCGTCCGCGGGTGCTCCGAGCGCATGGAGGGACTCGTAGAGGGCCTCGGCCGGGTCGCCGCCGAACTGGGCGGCGTGGAGTGCGGCAAGGGCCCGGGCACGACGGAACGCGACCTCGTGAGCGCCGGCTGCTGCGCCGTCGTCGTCCTGGAGGTCCCACGCGACCTCGTCGAGGCGTTGCACCTCGTTCGCGAGGTCCTCGGCGTCACCCCCGGGAACGGCCACTGCGACGGCGTCCAGGGCTGCCAGTGCAGCGGCACGTGCGACGCTGCGTCGGCGGTCCGCAGGGAGCGCCGCAAGGTCTCGTGCCACGTCCGGCCACTGGCCGGCCAAGCGCGTCATGGCTGCACGCTAGCGAGCCCGCCCGGAGCGTGCGAGGCACCCGCGGCCGCGCACCGGGTCGAGCCGACGGACGCCTCAGACATCACGCCCGTGCAGCGGATGCCCGGCCTCACCGGGCCCGGCGGCTGCCGCGACGTACCGGTCGGTCATCCAGTCCTGGACGCGCGTCCCGACCTGGTTGCCCCATCGCAGCCACCACGTGCCCGGCCGGGAGAAGGCGCAGACCTCGACGCGCACGCGGTCGTCGTCGTCCCGGGTCACGGCGAACAGCTCCTCGCCGACCTCCGGGTGCCCCGGCAGGGTGCCGTACGCGAACCCCTTCCGGTGCGGTTCGTCGAGGGCGAGGACGACGCGGCAGGGGAAAACCAGGCGGACCCGCCCGACGGAGAGGCGCATCACGACGGTGCTGCCGAGGGTGGCAGTGGGACTCGTCGCCTCGACGTCCAGTCCCGCTCGACGGTGCACGTCCCAGCCGAGCAGCCGCTGTGCAGCCGCGTCGAACACGGCACCGCCGCTGCCGATCTCCCTGGAGCGCCGCACATGGCGGTACCGCGCGGGCAGTGTTCCGGCTGAGGCCCCGATCTCGGGGTAGGTCAGCGCAGCACGTACGGCGGCCCGAAGCCGATCCGACCACTCGGTCTGTCCTCGCGCGCTCATGGCACCGTCCTCCCGCCCGTGATTGTGGCGTGGATGGCGGCATGACCGCGCCGCGCACGGGAGGTGGGGCTCAGGCTGCCCCGTATGCGCTTGGCCCCATCGACTGGAGGAGTCGGGCGCCTATCCTGGATGTGTGAGCAGGAAGCCGGTCCGGCGCGCGTCATTCGCGGACGTGCTTCGAGAGGTGCGTGAGCGGCCGGCAGCCAGCGAGCCGGAGTCCGATGGCATGACCGACGCGGAAGGGACGCGTTGGCGCCCTAGCAGCAGCACGATCAGCGAAGGACAGGCGCATGCTCTTCTGGAGCAGGGGGCACGCGTGGCCTGGGACCCGTGCGGTTGCGGCGGCTACTGCGGCTTCACCTGGTTCGGGCCGGAGGACGCAGCCCGCCTGATCGCCTCTGGAGCTCCGTCGGTGCGGAACACGAAACGGCGACGGGGGAACATCAGCGCATGGTCGTCCGACGACGGCCGCATCCTCGTCGTCGCGGAGGACTCGGTTCGCTGGGCAGACCTCATGGCGTGAGCGGTGACCGGCGTCGTTCGGCCGTGCCCGGCTGTGCCCACCCGATCTCTCGTGGCCAGTTCTCCGGCTGCCACACCGTCATCCGGTCCAGCCGGAACCCCCCGACGACGGGCTCTCCCGCGGTGTGGTAGATCTCCACCTCAGACATCCGAGCGTCGAGCACGTGAAGCAGCACGTGGATCGAGCCACTCGCCTCCTCGATCTCGCCCTCGGTGGGGATCCGGTGACGGACGTGCGCATGCGGGGCGTCCGGGCGGGGCCGGATCAGGAACGTGCCGTCGTCGGAGACGGGCTGCACGAGGGCCCCGGACCACTGGCGCAGCAGTGCTGCGCGACCCGAGAAGTCGGGGACGTCCAGGAGCCGCGCCATCAGCGAGCTCTGCCACTCGTCGGGCGCGCGCCAGCTCTCCGTCATCTGCCAAGTGTCGACGACGGCCCACTCAGCCGGCCACCACGCTCGGGCACCGAGCTCCGCTCGCGCGAGCTCAGCCGACCCACTGCCCGCGCGCCCGCAGCACGTCGCGGAGGAGGTCGGCGCGGTCGGTGACCAGGCCGTCGACGCCCAGGTCGAGCAGGCGGCGCATGTCCGCCGGGTCGTTGACCGTCCAGACGTGCACGGGCGTGCCCGCACGGTGCGCCGCCACCACCGTGCCCGCGGTGACCACGGGGATGCGGCGGTGACGTTCGGGGACCTGGAGGCAGTCGACGTCGTGCAGGGCGCGGGCGACCGCGCGGGTCGAACGGGTCGCGGCGGCGGCACGGAATGCCGCCGCCGACGCGT
>CAUQTR010000386.1:0-3038 GCA_963521045.1 uncultured Actinotalea sp. | reverse complement strand
GCTGACCAGCTCGGCCCGCAGCCGCCGTTCGACGTCGGCGCCGGCGCGCACGCGCAGCAGGTGCAGGGCGACGAGCTTCTCCGCCTCGCGCAGCGTCGCCGACCGCTCGGGCGTGACCGGGCCGTCCATGGCGGCCCAGATGGAGCCGAGCACCTCGTCGCCGGCGCGCACGGCGATCGCCACGCGCTGCGTCGTGACGTTCTCGTCGAGCCGCACGGGGTCGACGACGACGGGCTGGTCGGTCCGGTACAGCTCGCGGAACACCCCGAGCTCGGCCAGCGCGTGGGCGTAGCGGTCGGGCACCTGGCGGCCGATGATCGTCTCGATCCGCGACGGGTCGGCCTCGTCCTGCCGCCCGGAGAACGCGAGGACCCGGGACGACCGGTCCTCGATGGTCACCGGGGCGTCCAGCAGGGCGGCGATCGCGTTCGCCACGGCGAAGAGGTCCCCGGCCGGGATCCCGTCGAGCGACTCGGACTGCGTGGACCCGATGTCGTCCTCGGCGAGGACCGACCGCAGGAGCGCGGCGAGCTGGGTCCAGGTCGCGCCGCGTGCGAGCCCCAGGATCGCCACCCCCGCGCCGTCCGCCGCCGCGCGCACGTCGTCCGTCATCTCCACCGGCGACCGGACGATGAGGGCGATCGCCCCGCGCCGGCCCACCGTCGCGAGCAGCGGGGTGAGCGCCGGGGCGCTCTGCACCCCGATCCCGAGGACGATCGAGCTGTCGGGGTAGACCGGCTCGTCGACCGGGTCATGGATGACCACGCCGCCGACCGGGTGGTCGGGGTCGACACGGCCGTGCGCGACCTCGAGGAGCGTCACCCCGAGGTCGGTCAGGACGCGTCCCCAGGTGGCGCGGGCTCCCGGGTTCATCTCCGGGAGCGTAGACCTCAGACCGGCACCCACTGGGTCGACGTCGTGAGCTCGTCGAGGATCGCCGGCACCGGCGTCACCCCGAGGCCCGGCCCCTGCGGCACGGCGAGGTGGCCGTCGACCATGACGAAGGGCTCGGTGATGTCGGTGCGGTAGAAGCGGTCGCTGGCCGAGACGTCCCCGGGCAGGACGAACCCCGGCAGCGCGGCGAGCGCCACGTTCGCCGCACGCCCGAGGCCCGACTCGACCATCCCGCCGCACCACACGGGCACCCCCTGCGCCGCCGCGAGGTCGTGGATGCGGCGGGCCTCGAGGTAGCCGCCGACCCGGCCCGGCTTGATGTTGACGATGCTCGTCGCCCCGAGCCGGATCGCCGCCGCCGCCGTCTGCGCCGAGGTGATCGACTCGTCCAGGCAGATCGGCGTGCGCACCGTGCGGGCGAGGTCCGCGTGGCCCAGGACGTCGTCCTCCTCGAGCGGCTGCTCGATGAGCAGGAGGTTGAACTCGTCCAGGCGTGCGAGGTGCTGCGCGTCGCGCAGGGTGTACGCCGTGTTCGCGTCGACCTGCAGCGGCACGTCGTCGCCGAAGCGCTCGCGCACGGCACGCACGACGTCGACGTCCCAGCCCGGCTCGATCTTCAGCTTGATCCGGACGTAGCCCTCGTCGAGGTACCCGCCGACCGCGTCCAGCAGCCGCGGGATCTCGTCCATGATCCCGACGGACACGCCGCACGGGACGGTCTCCCGCACGGCGCCCAGCTCGCGGGCGAACGAGCGGCCCTCCGCCCGCAGCTCGGCGTCGAGCACCGCCATCTCGAGGGCGGCCTTGGCCATCCGGTGACCCTTGAACCGCGCGAGCACCTCGCCCACCATGTGCGCGCCGGCGAGCTCGACGGCCCCGAGCGCGGGCAGGAGGTACCGCGTCATGACGTCGACGGCGCCCTCGGTGTACTCCGGCGAGTACACCGGGCTCGGCAGCGTCACGCACTCTCCCCAGCCCTCCGCCGCGTCCGTCACGGCCCGGACGAGGAGGATGTCGCGCGACGTCTGGGTCCCGAACGACGTCCGGAACGGGGAGACGAGCGGCATGGCCACGCGGCGCAGCTCGAAGCCTTCGATCTTCATGGGGTCCCCTCGCGCATCGGGTGGGTCTGGGCCGGCCGGACGACGTACCCGGCGTGGCGGTCGAAGCCGACGACCTCGCCCCCGGCGTCCAGGAGGCTGGTCAGGTGGGTCCGCACGGTCCGGCGCCACCGGTGGGACAGCGCGCGGTCCTCCCGCCGGATCTCCGCGATGTCGGGCGGCACGGCGACCGACACGTGACCCGGTGCTCCGGGGTCGACGCGGTGCGGCGTGCCGGCCGCGGCGGCGACCGCCCGCTCGCTGCCGAGCTGCCACCGCACCAGGAGGCGGTCGGTCTCGTCGTCCTTGTTCACGCCGTCGACGATCTCGCCGTAGAAGTTGGTCAGGTACTCGACGGGCACGGCGCCGAGCTTGACGATGTTGAAGTAGGCGTTGCGCGCCACGAGCGGGTCGTAGGTCCACTCGATGACCTCGATGCCGCGCAGCAGCGCCCACGCGCGCTGGTGCAGCTTGAGGGCGTGCCCGACGGACCGCCCGGCGTGCGCGGCGGAGACGCCGGCGATGTGGCTGTGCAGCGCGTGCCGCTCGGGTGTGCCGTGGAACGCGATGGCGACGCCGACCAGCTCGTCGCCGGCATAGGCGCCGGCGATGTAGCTGCCGGCCTTGCCGAGCGCCCGCAGCAGCTCGGTGGGCACCGGGGGGTTCTCGGCGCTGCGTCGCCAGATCTGCGAGAGCAGCTGCACGGACGCGGCCTGCTCCTCGATCGACGTGAGCTCGTGCACCGTGACGGCCGCACGCCGGGCTGCGCGCTCGGCGTCGTGCACGGCGGTCACGACCATCGGGTCCGCCTCGATCACCTGTCCCATGGCCGCGCCTCCCGGGCGATCTGCGTGACGAGCTCCACCAGCAGACGGGTGCGCGGGACCAGCTCGGCGACGAGGACGTGCTCGTCCTCGGCGTGCGCGCCACCCCCCACCGCGCCCAGCCCGTCGAGCGTCGGCACGCCGATGCCCGCCGTGAAGTTCCCGTCGCTCGCCCCGCCGACCGCGACGCCCTCCAGCGGGGGCAGCCCCAGCGCCCGGG
>CAUQTR010000385.1:0-3039 GCA_963521045.1 uncultured Actinotalea sp. | reverse complement strand
GCGCCGTCGGCTGGGCGCCGCTCGACGGAGACGTCGTGGTCGCCCGCCGCGTCGCGGGGACCGCGGAGATCACCCGCAGCACGCCCCTCGGTGAGCCGGTGTGGTCCGCACGCGTGCCGCTCCCCGCGTGGGTGCTGGCCCGCGACCTGCGCCTCGCCGTCACGGACGGGCTCGTCGTGCTCACCGGCCCGGCGGCCGCGGTCCTGGACGCCGACGGCACCGTCCTGGGCACGTGGACCGCGCCGGGCATGCGCCGCATCTCGGTGGACGTCCGCACGTCCTCGGTGGGCTTCGCCGTCTGGCCGACACCCGACGTCGGCACGTGGTTCACCCGCGACGGCCGCGCGGGCGTCCGGCTCACCGGCTCCCCCGCACGGGCGGCCGTCGACGACGGCTCCGCACCCCAGGTCGTCCTGCTCGAGGACGGCTGGACCCTGCGCGCCGTCGACGTCGTGACCGGCGTGCTGTGGGAGCGCCGCGTGCCGCAGTCGGTCCCCGCCCGCCTCGACGGGCTCGTCGTGCTCGACGAGGGGGCGCTCCTCACCGCGGTCGACGTCGCCACCGGCGCCGAGGTGTGGTCGCGGCCCGTCGGACCGTGCTGGGACCCGGGCGACGTCGCGACCGACGGCGTGCGGCTCGCGCTGCCCGGCGCCGACCCGGCGTGCTCCGACGTCGTCGCGGTCGACGTCCGCGACGGCACCGTCCGCTGGACGGCGACCGTGCCCGAGGCGCCGCGCGGCACTGCGACGATGGGGTCGTGACCACCACCCCGACGACCGGCTCGCCCACGGGCTCGACGACCAGCGTCACCACGACGGCGCGACCCGGAACGCTGCGGCTGGTGGACCGCCTGCCGGCCGATGCGGAACCCGACGCGCTGTACGAGGCGTTCACGCAGTGGGCCGCGGACCAGGGCTTCACGCTCTACCCCGCGCAGCAGGAGGCGCTGCTCGAGCTGGTCACCGGCTCGCACGTGATCCTCGCGACGCCGACCGGCTCGGGGAAGTCACTCGTCGCGATGGCCGCGCACTTCGTCGCCCTCGCCCAGGGCCGTCGGACTTTCTACACCGCGCCGCTCAAGGCCCTGGTCAGCGAGAAGTTCTTCGCGCTCGTCGCCGCGTTCGGCGCCGAGAACGTCGGCATGATGACGGGCGACAGCAGCGTCAACCCCGGCGCGCCGATCATCTGCTGCACCGCGGAGATCCTGGCCAACATCGCGCTGCGGACGGGCGGCGAACGCACCGGGGACCCACTCGCGGACGCGCTGCCCGACGACGACCCGGCCGTCCCGGGCGACGACGCCGTCGGCCAGGTCGTCATGGACGAGTTCCACTTCTATGCCGACCCGCAGCGGGGCTGGGCCTGGCAGGTGCCGCTGCTCGAGCTCCCGCGCACCCAGTTCCTCCTCATGTCCGCGACCCTGGGCGACGTCGGCTTCTTCGTCGACGACCTCGAGCGGCGCACAGGCACACCCGTCGCCGCGGTGACGAGCACCGAGCGACCGGTCCCGCTCACCTTCACCTACGTCGTCGAGCCCCTGCACGAGGTCGTCGAGGACCTCGTGCACACCCGGCGCGCGCCCGTGTACCTCGTGCACTTCACACAGGCGGCCGCAGCGGAGCAGGCCCAGGCGCTGCTCTCGACGACCGTCGCCTCACGTGAGCAGCGGGACGCGATCGCCGTCGAGCTGGGCGACTTCCGGTTCGGCACCGGCTTCGGCAAGACTCTCTCGCGCCTGCTGCGCCACGGCATCGGCGTGCACCACGCGGGCATGCTCCCGCGCTACCGACGGGTCGTCGAACGCCTCACCCAGCAGGGCCTGCTCACGGTCGTGTGCGGCACGGACACGCTCGGCGTCGGCATCAACGTCCCGATCCGGACCGTCGTGCTCACATCCCTCGTCAAGTACGACGGGACGCGCATGCGGCACCTCAGCGCGCGCGAGTTCCACCAGATCGCCGGACGCGCGGGCCGGGCGGGGTACGACACGCTCGGCGAGGTGCTCGTCATGGCACCGGAGCACGTCATCGAGAACCGCAAGCTGCTGGCGCGCGCGGGCGACGACCCGAAGAAGCTCAAGAAGATCGTCCGCAAGAAGGCGCCCGAGGGCGCCGTGAACTGGACCGACAAGACCTTCGAGCGGCTCCGCGACTCCGACCCCGAGCCGCTGACCTCGAGCTTCGCCGTGACGCACGCGATGGTGCTCAACGTGCTCGCCCGCCGCGGCGACCCGGTCGCCGCGATGACCCGGCTGCTGCGCGAGAACCACGAGCCCGAGGCCGCCCGGGGCCGGCACGTGCGGCAGGCCGTCGCCGTCTACCGCTCCCTGCGGGCCGCGGGCGTCGTCGAGCGGGTGCGCCTGCCCGACGGGCGCCGCACCGTGCGGCTCACCGTCGACGTGCCGGCCGACTTCGCCCTCAACCAGGCCCTGTCGCCGTTCGCCTACGCCGCGCTCGACGTCGTCGACCGCGAGGCCCCGACGTACGCGCTCGACGTGCTCTCGGTGATCGAGTCCACGCTCGACGACCCGCGGCAGGTGCTCATGGCGCAGGAGAAGAAGGCGCGGGGCGAGGCGATCGCGGCGATGAAGGCCGAGGGCTACGACTACGAGGAGCGGATGGCCGCTCTCGAGGACGTCACGTACCCCAAGCCGCTCGCCGAGCTGCTCGACGCGACGTTCGCGATCTACCGGCGGACCAACCCGTGGGTCGCCGACCACGAGCTCTCGCCGAAGTCCGTGGTCCGCGACATGGTCGAGCGCGCGATGACGTTCACCGAGTACGTCTCCGTCTACGGGCTCGAGCGGACCGAGGGCATCCTGCTGCGCTACCTCGCCGACGCCTACCGCGCCGTGCGGCAGACCGTCCCGGCGGAGCGGCGCGACGAGCAGCTCGAGGACCTCGTCGAGTGGCTCGGCGCCCTCGTGCGCGGCACGGACTCGAGCCTGCTCGACGAGTGGGAGCGGCTGAGCAACCCCGCGGCCGTCGAGGCCGCGGCCGGGGGCGACGGCGGCGAGGTGGCACCGCCGTCGATCACGGG
>CAUQTR010000384.1:0-3041 GCA_963521045.1 uncultured Actinotalea sp. | reverse complement strand
CGGCGGGAGCGCGGCCCGGCGTCGCCGGTCTGAGGTCGACCGGCGTCAGCGCGTCGAGCGGGTCCCCGTCCGGGCGAGCACGCGCGCGGCGACGCGCATGCGACGGCTCGCCAGGTGGTGACGGGGCCGGGGGATGACCGCGTCGACGACCATGGAGCCCTCGACCGGACCCTCGATGACGAGCGGCTCGGCGGCGTCGGCGCGCGGCCTGCCCGACGCGGTGCTGAGCGACGCGGTGCTGAGGGACGACTGGGCGCGCCGCCACGCCGGGACGAGCAGCGCGAGCGCGCCGATCCAGGCCAGGGGGTTGCCCCAGACGACGCCGGCGTAGCCGTACGCGCTGCCGAGCACGACGGCGGCGCCGACGCGCATGACGAGCTCGATGACGCCGGTCGCCGTCGGAGCCACCGTGTGCCCGAGGCCCTGGAGCGCGCCGCGGAGCACGAAGAGGACGCCGAGCGCCGTGTAGAGCGCGCCGTTGACGG
Organism: uncultured Actinotalea sp.; assembly: GCA_963521045.1. Taxonomy (GTDB): domain Bacteria; phylum Actinomycetota; class Actinomycetes; order Actinomycetales; family Cellulomonadaceae; genus Actinotalea. Next base: position 2,556 of record CAUQTR010000384.1, on the reverse strand, counting down.
TCAGCAGCTGGGCCGCCATCGCGACGACCTGGTCCTGGCCCGGGCCGACGAAGGACTCGACGATCGCCCCGCCGGCCGCGACGAACACCGCGCCGAGCGCGAGCCCGCCCACGACGGCCATGCCGATGCCCTGGCGGACGCCGTGCCGGATTCGGTCGGGACGGCCGGCTCCCGTGTTCTGCGCGACGAAGGTCGAGATCGCCAGCCCGAGCGAGGCGAGCAGCGCCACCCCGAGGCCGTCCACGCGCGCCGCCGTCGTGTAGGCCGCGACTGCGTCGGTGCCGAGCCCGTTGAGGGCGACCTGCACGGCGAGTGCGCCGATCGCGATGATCGACGCCTGGAGGCCCATGGGGACGCCGAGGCGCAGGTGCTCGAGCAGCTCGGCGCGCGTGAGGCGCCAGTCCTCGCGGCGCACGTGCAGCACCGGGACCCGGCGGCGCACGAACCACAGGCAGAGCGCCACGGACGTCGCCTGCGACACCACGGTGGCGAGGGCGGCGCCGCCCACGCCCAGCGGGAGCATGCCGACGAGCACGACGACGAGCGCCACGTTCAGGACGCAGCTCAGCGCGAGGAAGACCAGGGGCGTCCTCGAGTCGCCGATCGCGCGGATGATCGCCGAGAGGAAGTTGAACGCCATGATCGTGGCGCCACCCGCGAAGCTCACCGTCGCGAACGTGACGGCCTGCGGCATGAGCTCGGCCGGGGTCTGGAGCAGGGTCAGCGCGGGCCGGACGACGACCAACGACACGACCGTGAGGGCGAGGCTCGCCGCCGCCGTCAGCACCGTGCCGGCCGCGACGGAGCGTCGGACGCCGCGCGCGTCCCCGGCGCCGAACGCCTGCGCCGTCGGGATCGCGAAGCCGGACGTCATGCCCCACGCGAACCCCAGGAGGAGGAAGAGCAGGCTGCCCGTGGCGCCGACGGCCGCGAGCGCGTCGACGCCGAGCGTCCGCCCGACGACGAACGCGTCGGTCACCTGGTAGAGCTGCTGCACGACGTTGCCCAGCAGCAGCGGCACGGCGAACGCGAGGATGACGCGCCACGGGCGGCCGACGGTGAGGTCCTTGGACATGGGGGAGCGGGTCCGTACTCGGGAGAAGGGCGGGGACGTCGGCCGGTGATCACGACGACAGGGGTGATCACGACGACAGGGATCGTATCGTTACGACCACGGCATTCATGAGTGCTTTTCCTCCACCACGCTTCTCACTCCTCGTCAAGGTGTCGTTGACGCCTGGCCCGCGTCAATCTAGAGTTGACGCATGCCGTCCGACGACCTCCACCCCTCCGACCTGACCCTGCGCGACCACCTCGCAGCGGCCCTGGACCGGGCCGAGCCCGGGCTCAGCCGCCGCCTCGCCGACGAGCCGCAGGCGCACCTCGATCTCGTCGCCCTGGCGCGCGACGCCCACGGCGAGACCGACGCCCTGCTGCGGGCCGCGGTGTCCTCCGCCCGGGCCGCGGGGTGCACGTGGGAGCAGGTGGGCAGCGTCCTCGGCATCACCAAGCAGGCGGCGCAGCAGCGGTACACGCGGTCCGACGAGCTCGAGGACCGACCGCCGTCGGTCGGTGGCCCGCGCACCATGACGCTCGCGCCCCTGAGCGCGTTCAACGAGATGCGCGTGCTCGACCGGGCAGGACGCCATGGCTGGCACTCCGTCGGCTACGGCGCCCTGTTCCACGTCGTCGAGCACTCGCCGGTGCAGTGGGAGCACATGCGGACCGGGATCGCGACGCGACCGCGCGGGGAGGGCTGGCAGCGCATCGGCGGCGGCTGGGTGCTGTGGTCCTACTGGGCACGCCCGCTGGACGCGCCCGCTGTGCCCGGGCCCGACGACGTGCGCGAGCTGCTCGGCGTCTGACGCACGCCGTGGTGCGGGCACCACGGCGTGCGCACCGCGGCGACCCGGCATAGCGTCGAGAGGTCCGCCGCGGCGTCGCCGTACCCGGCCGGCGCCGCGACCGCTCGACCCACCACGGGGGCCACCATGAGGACGACCGAGATGCTCGGGGCGCACCCGGGCGAGATCACCGTCGACCGGCAGCTGCTCGCGCGCGCCGTCGACGCGCTCGTCGAGTGCGCGCAGGCCTGTACTGCCTGCGCCGACGCGTGCCTGAGCGAGGAGATGGTCGCGGAGCTGCGCATCTGCATCCGGACCGACCTGGACTGCGCCGACAGCTGCGCGGCCACCGCGCGGATCCTGTCCCGGCAGTCCGGCAGCGACCGGACGATCGCGCGCGCCCAGCTCGAGGCGTGCATCACCGCGTGCCGCACGTGCGGTGACGAGTGCGAGCAGCACGCCGGGATGCACGACCACTGCCGCATCTGCGCGGAGGCGTGCCGAGCGTGCGAGAGCGCGTGCGCGGAGCTCCTGGCGGCGATGGCCTGAGCGCGGCGACCGCCGGTCAGGCCGGCAGCGCCACCACGCGGGCGTCGAGGTGCTCCACGTCGGTGGCGTCGTGCGTGATGAGCAGCGTCGCGCGGCCGCGGGCGTGCTCGCGCAGCACGCGGAGCACCAGCGCCCTGCCGTCGACGTCGAGCGCGGTGAACGG
>CAUQTR010000383.1:0-3045 GCA_963521045.1 uncultured Actinotalea sp. | reverse complement strand
CGCCGGGGGTCGCGTCGGCATCAGTTCGCGTGCAGGTCGGCGTTGAGCGTGATGCCCGTGCCGCTGCGCGGGTGTGCCTCCACGGCGCCGGTGACCGAGTTGCGTCGGAACAGGAGCCCGTCGCGTCCGGCGAGCTCCCGCGCCGCGACCACGGTGCCGGCGTCGGGCCCCGCGCCGCGCAGCGTGACCTTCGTCCCCGCGGTGAGGTAGAGGCCGGCCTCCACGACGCAGTCGTCGCCGAGCGGGATGCCGAGCCCGGCGTTGGCTCCCAGCAGGGAGCGGCGGCCGATCGTGATGGTCTCCCGTCCGCCGCCGGAGAGCGTGCCCATGATCGAGGCGCCGCCGCCCACGTCGCTGCCGTCGCCCACCACGACGCCCTGCGAGATGCGGCCCTCGACCATGCAGACGCCGAGCGTCCCGGCGTTGTAGTTGACGAACCCCTCGTGCATGACCGTCGTGCCCTCGGCGAGGTGCGCGCCCAGCCGCACGCGGTCGGCGTCGGCGATGCGGACGCCCGAGGGCAGGACGTAGTCGACCATCCGGGGGAACTTGTCCACGGCCAGCACCACCGGCGCGGTGCCGTGCTCGGCGCGCAGCCGCAGCCGCGTCGCCTCGAAGTCCTCGACCGCGCACGGCCCCCGGTCCGTCCACACGACGTTCGGCAGCACGCCGAACACGCCGTCCAGGCTGAGACCGTGCGGCTGCACGAGGCGGTGGGAGAGGAGGTGAAGCCGCAGGTAGGCGTCCGCGGTCGTCGCGGGTGCCTCGTCCAGCGCGATCTCGGTCGTGATCACCTGCGCCCGGACGCCTCGAGCGGCGTCCGTGCGCTCGAGCGCCCGCAACGCGGCGCGCTCCGGCTCGTCCGCCCCGTCGGAGGGTGCGCCGCCGAGGGCGGGCCGGGGGTACCAGGTGTCGAGCACCGTCCCGTCGTGCGTCACGGTAGCCAGTCCGTGGCCCCAGGCGGTGCGCGTCATGACGGCAAGCCTAGATGTCGGGCGGCGCTCGTCCTGGGACGCGAGACGGACGGTGCCCACGTCGCGGCCCGCGTGCGCCGTAGATTCGCCGCATGACGTCCTCGACGACCCAGCCGCCGCCCACGCTCCCCGTCACCGGCGACGTCGTCGCCCTGACCCAGGTGCTCTGCGACATCAGCTCGGTGAGCGGCACCGAGGGACCGCTGGCCGATGCGGTGGAGGCCGCCCTGCGCGCGGCGCCGCACCTCGAGGTCCTGCGTGACGGTGACGCCGTCGTCGCGCGCACGGCTCTCGGCCACGGCGAGCGGGTGGTGATCGCGGGCCATCTCGACACCGTGCCCGTGGCGGGCAACCTGCCCTCGCAGGTCAGGTCCGCTCCGCACCTCGGCCCGGGCGCCGCCGAGCTGTGGGGCCGGGGCTCGGTCGACATGAAGGGTGGCGTGGCGGTGCAGCTCGCGCTCGCCGCGACGCTCACGGCGCCCACGCGGGACGTCACGTGGGTCTTCTACGACAACGAGGAGGTCGACGCGTCGCGCAACGGCCTCGGTCGCCTCGTGCGCGACCATCCCGAGTGGGTGCGTGGCGACTTCGCCGTGCTCTGCGAGCCGACGGCGGCCGCGATCGAGGGCGGCTGCAACGGGACCCTGCGCGCCGACGTGCGCGTGACGGGGCGGGCCGCCCACTCCGGCCGCGCGTGGCTCGGCGTCAACGCCATCCACGGGGCGGCACCCGTGCTCACGCGGCTCGCCGAGTACCGCCCGCGCAGCGTCGAGGTCGACGGCCTCGTCTACCGCGAGGGACTCAACGCCGTCGCGGTCCGCGGGGGGATCGCGGGCAACGTCATCCCCGACGAGTGCGTCGTCTCGGTCAACTACCGCTTCGCGCCCGCGCTCTCGCTCGACCAGGCCCAGGACCACGTGCGTGAGGTCTTCGACGGCTACGCCGTGACGTTCACGGACGGTGCTCCCGGGGCCCGGCCGGGCCTCGACCACCCGGCGGCGATCGCGTTCGCGGCGGCGGTGTCCGGGCTCAGCGGACGCCCGCCCGCGGCGAAGGAGGGATGGACGGACGTCGCCCGGTTCTCCGCGCTCGGTGTCCCGGCGGTGAACTTCGGCCCCGGGGACCCGACGCTCGCGCACGCGGACGACGAGCGCTGCCCGGTCGACCAGATCACCGCCTGCCTCGACGGGCTGCGCTCGTGGCTGACCTCCTAGAGTCGGTGCCATGAGCGACAACGACGGCAGCCGCGGGTACCGCAAGGGGCCGGTGCTCCTGCGCCGCGGCCAGGTGCCCGTGACGACCAGCGACCAGAACCTCCTCGCCCGCGGGGGCGGGGCCGAGTGGGTGCACGCCGACCCGTGGCGGGTCATGCGGATCCAGAGCGAGTTCGTCGAGGGATTCGGCGCCCTCGCCGAGGTGGGGCCGGCCGTGAGCGTCTTCGGCTCAGCGCGGACCAAGCCTGACCACCCCGACTACGCGCTCGGCGTGCAGGTCGGCCGAGGGCTCGTCGACGCCGGCTACGCGGTCATCACGGGCGGCGGCCCGGGGATCATGGAGGCCGCCAACCGCGGTGCGGCCGAGGCGGGCGGGCTCTCCGTCGGGCTCGGCATCGAGCTGCCCTTCGAGCAGGGCATGAACCAGTGGGTCGACCTCGGCGTCAACTTCCGCTACTTCTTCGCCCGCAAGACGATGTTCGTCAAGTACGCCCAGGGCTTCGTCGTGCTGCCGGGCGGGTTCGGGACGCTCGACGAGCTGTTCGAGTCCCTGACCCTCGTGCAGACGCACAAGGTGACCGAGTTCCCGATCGTGCTCGTGGGCACCGCCTACTGGCAGGGACTGCTCGACTGGCTGCGCAGCGCGGCCGTCGACCACGGCACGATCAGCGAGAAGGACCTCGACCTCATCCAGCTGGTCGACGACGCCGACGAGGCCGTGCGGATCGTGCAGGAGCGCGACGCGCAGCGCCGGGCCGAGGAGGAGGCCGTGATCGCGAACGCCGCGGCCGAGCAGTCCGCCGAGCGCGCGGGCTCGGGCGGCTCGACGGCGTGACCGGGGGCGTCCCGCCCGCGGG
>CAUQTR010000382.1:0-3048 GCA_963521045.1 uncultured Actinotalea sp. | reverse complement strand
CCCTACGGTGCGCCGTCCGGTCAGCAGGCGCCCTACGGCCAGCAGGCGGCCGGAGCGCAGCCCTACGGCCAGCAGCAGCCCTACGGCCAGCAGCAGCCGTACGGCCAGCAGCCGGGCTACGGCCAGGCCCCGGCGACCGCGTACGCGGGCACGCCGGGCGGCGGGGGCACGCCCTACGGCTACCAGCCCGGGGCGGCGCCCGCGAAGAAGAGCAACAAGACCCTCTGGATCGTGCTCGGGGTCGTCGGCGGGCTCCTCGTCCTCGGGATCGCCGCCTTCTTCGTCATCCGCGGCGTGCTGGGCTCGCTGACCCCGTCGGGTGACTACGGGTCCGACCCGGAGCTCGACGCGTTGTACGACGCGTGCGCCGACGAGGACTGGGAGGCGTGCGACGACCTGTACATCGAGTCCCCGTTGGGCTCGGAGTACGAGGAGTTCGGCGACACCTGCGGTGGCCGGACGAACGGCGGCACGCTGTGCACCACGGAGTTCTTCGAGGGCTCCGAGGGTTCCGAGGGTTCGCAGGGTTCGGGGGGCACGGATCCCGAGGCGAACACGTACGGCGACGACCCGGCGCTCGACGCGCTCTGGGAGGAGTGCGAGGCGGGCGACGGCGTGGCGTGCGACGACCTGTACCTGGCGGCGCCGATCGGCTCCGAGTACCAGGAGTTCGGCGACACCTGCGGCGGCACGACGTCGGGCGGCACGCTGTGCGCCGCCGCCGGGGAGGAGACGCCCGAGGCGAACACCTACGGCGACGACCCCGAGCTCGATGCGCTGTGGGACGCCTGCGCGGCGGGCGACAACGCGGCGTGCGACGACCTCTTCATGTCCTCCGGCTTCGACACGGGATACGAGGAGTTCGGCGAGACCTGCGGCGGCCGCGGCAAGGCACTGGGTGAGACCTGGTGCGACCCGAACAGCTGACCGCACGCCAGCGCTGACAGGTGCGCCCCGGCCGGCTCCACGCCGCGTCCGGGGCGCACCTGCGTGCGCCGTCGGCGCCGGGGTACAGTGACGGCGTGCGCGTGACACAGCCTCGGCTGCTCCTTCGTCGCCGCGGTGGGGTCTGACGACCGGTCCCTCATCGCGGTGGTCGGTGTGCCGGTCAGCCCGTCCGACAAGCCGAGACACCAGGACCCCGAGGACACCGCCATGACCGCCAGCCCCACCCGTACCCCTGCGACGGGCGACGACCGTCACCCCGCGACCACCGACGCCCCGTACTCGGAGCGGACCGCGCAGCGGCCCTCGCCGATGCCCGTGCACAAGTACCGGCCCTACCACGAGCAGCTCACCGTCGAGCTGCCCGACCGCACGTGGCCGGAGCGGCGCATGGAGCGCGCACCGCGCTGGTGCGCCGTCGACCTCCGCGACGGCAACCAGGCGCTCATCGAGCCGATGAACCCCGAGCGCAAGCTGCGTATGTTCGAGCTGCTCGTCGAGATGGGGTTCAAGGAGATCGAGGTCGGCTTCCCGTCCGCCTCCCAGACGGACTTCGACTTCGTCCGGATGCTCATCGACGAGGGCCGCATCCCCGACGACGTCGTGATCCAGGTGCTGACGCAGTCACGCGAGCACCTCATCGAGCGCACGTACGAGGCGATCGCCGGGGCCAGGCAGGCCATCGTGCACCTGTACAACTCGACGTCCGTGCTCCAGCGCGAGGTCGTGTTCCGCGCGGACGAGGACGGGATCCTCGACATCGCGACGTCGGGCGCCCACCTGTGCAAGAAGTACGAGGAGACGATCCCGGGCACGGACGTCTACTACGAGTACAGCCCCGAGTCCTACACGGGCACCGAGCTCGAGTACGCGCTGCGCGTGTGCAACGCGGTGATCGACGTGTTCGGGCCGACGCCCGAGAAGAAGGTCATCATCAACCTGCCGGCGACGGTCGAGATGGCGACCCCGAACGTCTACGCCGACTCGATCGAGTGGATGAGCCGGCGCCTGCACCAGCGCGAGAACGTCGTGCTGTCGCTGCACCCGCACAACGACCGCGGCACGGGCGTCGCGGCCGCCGAGCTCGGGTACCTGGCGGGCGCGGACCGCATCGAGGGGTGCCTGTTCGGCAACGGTGAGCGCACCGGCAACGTCTGCCTGGTGACCCTCGGGATGAACCTGCTGAGCCAGGGCGTCGACCCGGAGCTCGACTTCAGCGACATCGACCGCATCCGGCGCACGGTCGAGTGGTGCAACCAGCTGCCGGTCCACGAGCGGCACCCCTACGGCGGCGACCTGGTGTTCACCGCGTTCTCGGGCTCGCACCAGGACGCGATCAAGAAGGGCTTCGACCACATGGCGGCGACGGCGGCCGCGCGGGGCGTCGAGGTCGACGACCTCGTGTGGGCGGTCCCGTACCTGCCGATCGACCCGCGCGACGTCGGCCGCTCGTACGAGGCGGTCATCCGGGTCAACTCGCAGTCCGGCAAGGGCGGCATGGCCTACCTGCTCAAGACCGAGCGGCACCTCGACCTCCCGCGGCGTCTGCAGATCGAGTTCTCGCGGGTCGTCCAGGCGTTCACCGACTCCTCGGGCCACGAGGTCACGGCCGACGACCTGTGGCGCATCTTCACCGACGAGTACCTGCCGGTCGAGCCCGGCAGCGAGCTGGCGCCGTGGGGGCGCTTCTCGCTGCGCGGGAGCCGCACGGTGAGCTCCGAGGACGGACCGGACCGGCTCTCGGTGGACCTGGTGGACGAGGGCGTGAGGCGGACCGTCGAGGGCGAGGGCAACGGGCCCGTCGACGCCTTCGTCGCGGCACTCGCGAGCCTCGGCCAGCAGGTGGAGGTGCTCGACTACGCCGAGCACGCGCTGTCCACCGGCGGGGACGCCAACGCCGCGGCGTACGTCGAGTGCGCGGTCGGCGACCAGGTGCTCTGGGGCGTCGGCATCGACCCCTCCATCACGACGGCGTCGTTCAAGGCCATCGTCTCGGCGGTCAACCGCGCCCTGCGCTGAGCCCACACGGCCGACGGCTCGCCGGCCGACCCGGACCCCGAGGTCGCTGGTTCCGGCCGAGGTCGCTGGTTCGAACCAGCGACC
>CAUQTR010000381.1:0-3050 GCA_963521045.1 uncultured Actinotalea sp. | reverse complement strand
GCGCGACCTTGATCCACGCACCGGCCGTGAGCAGCGCGGTCGCGAGCCGTGCCCGCCCGGGTGCGGCCGGTGTCCCGGCCGAGCGTCCGGTGGCGGCGAGCAGACCGAGGACCGTCAGGGGGGCCACCACGCCGTCGAGCCTGCCCATCGCGACCGGCCCGAGCAGGACGAGGAACGCGAGCCACCACCAGGCCGCTCCCGTGCCGTGGCGGCCGCGCCGGACGAGCGCGGCGACCGCCACGGCGTCCAGCACCGTGACCAGCGCGCACCACCCGATCGCGTACCCCGGGTTGGTCGTCGAGCCGAGCGCGGGCAGCAGCATCGGCAGGACCGCGCCGGCCGGGTAGACGAACGGGTCGTCGAGCACCGGCCATCGGCCGAGCTCGAGCCCCTGGTACATCCACCAGCGGTACAGGTCGACGTCGTGGAACGCCTGGGAGGGGAGCAGGGCGACGCCGAGGTAGGCGAGCCAGCCGTGGACGGCGACGAAGGCGGCGCCGAGCGCGGGGCGCGACCGTGAGCGGCGGGCGATCGGCGGGCCGATCAGCTGCCGGACGAGCCGATGGCGGCGAAGATCGTGCCGAAGAACAGCAGGAAGAACAGCGCACCGGCCACGATCAGGCCGACGCCGATCCAGCCCAGGATGAGCCCGCCGGTGGCCATCGACGAGCCGTCCTCGCCCGTCCGGGCGATCTCCTTCTTGGCCATCATCCCGGTGATCACGGCGACGACGGAGCCGATCAGCGGGATGACGGACAGGCCGCAGATGCCGGCGATCAGGGAGACCATGGCCATCGTGTTGTTGGGCCGGGACGGGACCGGGGGGTAGCCGCCGTAGCCGTCCCCGTAGGCGGTCGCGGACGGCTGGCCGTAGCCCGGTCCGTACGGCTGCTGGTGGGGCTGCTGCTGCCCGTAGGGCTGCTGGGGCGTGGGCTGGCTCATGGCTCTTCCTCGGGTGGGGCAGATCGGCTCACGGCCGGACGGCGGACCCGGGCCGGCTCGTGCCTCGTCAGCATGGCACAGGGGCCCGCGGCGCCGGGCCGGGTCGCTAGCATGCGGTGGGCCACGCGGCGCTGCCCTGCGCCCCCGGCGGGCCCCGTCGTCGGAGGAGAACGAGATGGCTCTGGGGTGGCGCGTGCACGGCGACGGTCGGCAGGTCGGCAGCGGGGCCGTGGTCTCCCCCGACGAGCGGCTGAGCTGGCCTCGGACCGTCGGCATCGGCATGCAGCACGTCGTCGCCATGTTCGGTGCGACCTTCCTCGTGCCCATCCTCACCGGCCTGCCACCCGCGACCACCCTGTTCTTCTCCGCGGTCGGCACGGCGCTGTTCCTGCTCATCACGGGGAACCGGCTGCCCAGCTACCTCGGCTCGAGCTTCGCCTTCATCGCGCCGATCGCGGCCGCCCAGGCGCAGGGCGGCACTGCGGTCGCGCTGGGCGGCGTGCTGCTCACGGGCGTGCTGCTCGCCGTCGTCGGCCTCGTGGTGCACGTGGCCGGCTCGCGCTGGATCGACGTCGTCATGCCGCCCGTCGTCACGGGCACGATCGTCGCGCTCATCGGGCTGAACCTCGCGCCGGTCGCGCGGGACAACTTCCAGGCGGCCCCCGTCACCGCCCTGGTCACCCTGTTCGCGATCATCCTCATCACGGTCCTGTTCCGCGGCATCCTCGGGCGGCTCGCGATCCTGCTCGGCGTCGTCGTCGGGTACGTGGTGGCCGTCCTGCGCGGCGAGGTCGACTTCACGACGGTGGGGCGTGCGTCGCTGGTCGGGTTCCCGGAGTTCACGGCACCGAGCTTCGACCTCGCGGTGATCGGCCTGTTCCTGCCGGTCGTCTTCGTGCTCGTCGCGGAGAACGTCGGCCACGTGAAGTCCGTCGCCGCGATGACCGGCAAGGACCTCGACCCGATGATGGGCCGCGCGCTCCTCGCCGACGGCGTCGCGACCACGCTCGCCGGGGCGGGCGGCGGCTCGGGCACGACGACGTACGCGGAGAACATCGGCGTCATGGCCGCCACGCGCGTCTACTCGACCGCGGCGTACTGGGTCGCGGCGGCCACGGCCCTGGTGCTCAGCCTCTCGCCCAAGTTCGGCGCGCTCATCGCGACGATCCCCCAGGGCGTGCTCGGCGGCGCGACGACGGTGCTCTACGGGATGATCGGCATCCTCGGTGCCCGGATCTGGGTGCAGAACCGCGTGAACTTCTCCGACCCGGTCAACCTCACCACGGCCGCCGTCGCACTCATCATCGGCATCGCGAACTTCACGTGGGCGGCTGGCGACGTCGCCTTCGAGGGGATCGCGCTCGGTACGGCGGCAGCGGTCGGGATCTACCACCTCATGCGGGTGCTGGCCCGCTGGCGCGGCACGAGCGAGGAACCGGCGAGCCCCGCGTCGGTGCCGGGCGGCACCGAGCTCGAGGACCGGGCGGCCGTCGGCGGACCTGCGTCCGCACACCCGACGGACGACGGGCGAGCTGCTCGCGCGGTCGCCCGACCGCAGGACCCGGCTCGCGACGACCCGAGCCTGTGACGCCCCCCGAGGACTCGGCGCGGCCGGACGACACGCGGCCGGACGACACGCAGCCGGACGACACGCGGCCGGACGACACGCGGCCGGACGACACGCAGCCGGACGAGCCCGGCGAGCCCGACGCGAAACGGGTCGTCAGGTCACTGGGAACCGGTATCAGCTGCCTGGTCCTGCTGGTGGTGACGCTGCTGTTCGCCCTGGTGGTGGTGCCCGCCTTCTTCTTCAACGAACCGGCGCTGAGCATCGCCGTGCTGGCGCTCATCGTGGCGGTCGCTGCCTACAGGTCACGGCGCCGCGGCTCGTAGCCGGCAGCGGAGGAGTGCGGGCCGCGTCAGAGGCGAAGGCCCAGCGTCGCTCCGCGCGCGTCCTCCTCGAGCGCCGTGAAGCCGAGGTGCTCGTAGAAGCCCCGGGCCCGCGGGTTGCGGGCGCTCACGCCGAGGTGGACGCCGGCCGCACCGCGCTCGCGCAGTGCGTCGAAGAGCCGCTCGAGGAGCGCTCGCCCGTGCCCGCCCCCCTGGGC
>CAUQTR010000380.1:0-3054 GCA_963521045.1 uncultured Actinotalea sp. | reverse complement strand
ACGGCGACGACCGCCGCCGCGGCGATGGCGACGATCGCGCCGATCGCGGCCGGGGACGGCCCCGACGAGGGCTCGGCCGGCTCGGTCCCCGACTGGGTGACGGAGGGACCGTCCTGCACGTCGCCCGAGCTCTCGGAGTCCGCCGAGCCGGCGTCGGCCGGCGCTTCGGCCGCCGGGTCCGGGACATCGACGGACGGCCCCGCCGAGCCGTCGTTGTAGCGCCAGCCCTCGACCCCGCCGGCGACCGGGACGGCCTCGTCGGGCCCGACCATCGCCATCTCCCACTCGCCGCCGCGTTCGGCCGTCCAGTACGCCCAGTAGGAGCCGGTGAACTCGGCGGGGCAGGGGTCGGGCAGCGCGTCGATCGCGCAGATGAGGTTGGCCGCGTCGCGCGTGTCCGTGAAGCCCGCGGACTGCAGTGCCGCGGCGCCGGTGCTCGCGTCCGTCGCGCAGCCGATCTCCACCTCGCCTCCGAGGTCCGTCTTGTCCACGACGACCGTCACGCCCTCGGCGTCCGGGCACACCCCGGTCTCGACCGTCGCCGGGAGCGACGCGGACGCCGCAGCGTTCGCGACCACGGGGGCGGTGGCGCCGAGCCCGGCGGCGAGCGCCACGGCGCCGAGGATGCGCAGCGCTCGCTGCGTGGGCGAGGCGGCGCGAGGTGCGTCGCGGTGGTCTGCGGGGGTCATGGTGCCTCTTCCTGAGTGGTCCGCGAACGGGACCCGGCACCGTCCCGGGAAGGACGACCGGGCTCCGTCCCGTATGGCCTCGACGGGTGGAGCCGCTCGACCTGCACCAGGTGCTCCGGCTCGCCGGACGGTGGACCGTCCGGCCTACGGTTGCGGGTCAGCGCCGGACTCGGACCGGCTTCCCCTGGCTGCAGGACGTTCGTGCGTGCCGCAGGTGCGGCGCGCACAACCTACCGCCTGCCGGCGGCGTCGCGTCCCGGGTTAGCCTCCACCGAGCGCGGCACAGGCGGCGCACGGGCGATCGGGTGGGCGATGCGGATCTACACGAAGTCGGGCGACGACGGCACCACGGGCCTCTTCCTCGGCAGCCGGGTCTCGAAGGCCGACGTGCTCGTGGACGCCTACGGCGACATCGACGAGGCCGTCTCCCTGCTCGGCGTCGCGCGTGCCTCGTGCAGCGACCCGCGGCTCGCCGGGCTCCTGTTCGACCGCCAGCGCGAGCTGTTCGTCGCGGCGGCGGACCTCGCGACCAACCCCGGGCACCGGGACCGCCTCAAGCCCGGGATCTCGCTCATGACGCAGGAGGCGCTCGACGGCCTCGAGCGCCTCATCGACACCCTGGTCCACGAGCGCCCGCTGCGACCGGTCTTCGTGGTCCCGGGTGCGACGCCGACGTCGGCCGCGATCGACCACGCCCGCACCGTGGTGCGCCGGGCGGAACGTCACGTCGTCCAGGCGCAGGACGCGGGGCACGTCGTCAGCCCCCTCGTCCTGCGGTACCTCAACCGGCTCTCCGACCTGGTCTTCGTCCTGGCGAGACACGCGGCCGGCGACGTCGACGAGGCCGCGAGCCACGACTGACCCGGCGCGCGGGTAGAGTCGCGCCGACGTGCGGCGGCGCAGGGCCGCCCTGTCTGCGCGGAGGGCGGGCCGGTGGCTTTCGAGCTGGACCCCTGCCGCATCCGGGCCGAGGGCGGTGAGCTGCTCGCCCAGGGATTCGTCCGCGAGCACGACGGGGACGCCGTCGCGGTGGACGTCGAGCACGACGCGGGCGGCTGGCTCACCGAGGGGGACCAGGTCGTCCTCGAGGTGCTCAGCCCGCACCGCGGCACCCTGGTGCACGACGCGCGGGTCGACGCCGTCGTCGCCCGCCGCGTGCTCCTCGGCGGCCTGACGCTGAGGACGGCCGTCCAGCTGCGCTCGGCCGTCCGGGTGCCCACGTCGCTGCCGGTGGTCCTGCGCGCCGACGCGGTCGACGACGCGGGGGAGCCCGTGACGGTGGAGCTCGACGCCCTGGTCCTCGACGTCTCGGCCCACGGGATGCGGGTGCGGTGCCACGCCGAGGTCGAGGCGGGGGCACACCTGGCGCTGACCTTCCGCGCCACGCGTACGCCGCTGGAGCTCGGGCTCGAGGTGGTCCGGGTGCAGGAGCTCGCCGGCGACGCGCTCCTCGGCTGCCGCCTCGTCGGGGCGTCCGAGCGTGAGACGGACGAGCTCTTCCGCTTCGTGCTCGAGGAGCAACGGCGCCAGCTCGCCGTGCGTCAGTCGGGAAACGGTTGACGCTTCACGTAGTCTGGTCGGGGGCAGGCGGCACCGCGTGCTCGACGTGCGACCCGCCCGCAGCGGACGAGGAGTGACGTGAGCAAGGCATCGACGAAGGACGACCGGCGCGCCGCGCTCGCCGCGCTCCAGGAGCAGCAGCGCCGCGCGGACACCCGCCGCACGCGGCTCATCATCGGCATCTCGGTCGTGGTCGCACTGGCGCTGATCGTGCCCGCGGTCGTGCTCATCACCGGCGAGCAGCGTCGCCAGGACCAGCTCGAGGCCGCGGCGTCCGCGCCCGTCGAGGGCGCGGTCGAGACCGAGGTGCCCTCGGCGACCCACGTGACGACCGACGTGACCTACGAGCAGACGCCGCCGGTGGGCGGCGACCACCACCCGACCTGGCAGAACTGCGGCTTCTACACGGAGCCCGTGACCGACGAGTACGCCGTGCACTCCATGGAGCACGGCGCCGTCTGGGCCACCTACGGGCCGGACCTGCCCGAGGCGGACGTGCAGCGCCTCCAGGAGCTCGCGGAGCGGCAGGGTTACCTGCTGGTGAGCCCGCACGACGACCTCGCGGCGCCACTGACGCTGTCGGCATGGGGCGTCCAGCTCGAGCTGGACTCCGCCGCCGACGAGCGCGTCGACGTCTTCCTGCTCAGGTACCTCCAGGGCGAGCAGACGCTCGAGCCCGGCGCGCCGTGCTCGGGCGGCGTCGGGGCGTGACGTCCGAACCGCGCGTGGCCGGCGACGGGCCGACCGCTGACGAGGTGACGGCCGACGAGGAGACCGCAGCTCCCGCGGCCGACCCGCCCCGGGG
>CAUQTR010000379.1:0-3066 GCA_963521045.1 uncultured Actinotalea sp. | reverse complement strand
GTGGTGGGGGCGGGCCCGGGGGGCGCGCCGCCGGTGGACCCCCGGGGCGGGGCCCCGCGCCCGGCCGGGGCGCTGACGGAGTGAGGGCGGCCGGTGCGTCGACGCAGGCCGTCGACGCACCGGCGACCCCCCGCGCGGGCCGAGGCGCCGCGGGGCTGCGTCGCCGGTTCACGACGGCGCCCTACCTGTTCATCGGGCTCGCCGTGCTCTACCTGCTGTTCTTCACGGCCTACCCGCTGCTCACCGGGGTGCGCCTGAGCTTCACGAGCACCACGCTGCTCAACCCGACGGGTGGCCGGTACGTCGGCCTCGACAACTACTCCGCACTGGTCGGCGAGGGCCTGTTCCTCAAGTCCGTGGGGACGACCCTCGTCTACACCGCCGGGACCGTCGTCGGCTGCCTCGTCCTGGGCACGGTGTCCGCGCTGGTGATCAACGCCGCGATCCCGGGCCGGGCGTTCGCGCGCACGGTGATGGTGCTGCCGTGGGCGGTGCCCACCGTGGCGGTGGCGCTGGTCTTCCGCTGGATCTACAGCGACACGGGCGGGGTCGCCGGACGCATGACGCAGGCGCTCGGGCTGGGCCAGGTCGGCTGGCTGACCGATCCGGACGTCGGGATGCTCGCCGTCGTCGTCCCCACGGTGTGGAAGCTGTCCCCGTTCGTCATGCTCGTGGTCCTCGCGGCGCTGCAGTCGGTGCCCGAGGAGCTGTACGAGGCGACCCGGGTCGACGGCGCCGACGCTCTCAGCACGTTCACGCAGATCGTGCTGCCGCACCTCATGCCGACGCTGCGGGTGGTGGGCCTGCTCATGACGATCTGGTCGTTCCGCCGCTTCGAGATCATCTGGCTGCTCACGGGCGGCGGTCCGGTCGACGCGACGACGACGATCGTCATCAACGTCTACCGGCAGGCGTTCAACAACGGGAACCTGGGGCTGGCCGCCGCGGCCGGAGTGCTGGGCCTGGTCCTGTCCCTGGTCATCACGGTCGTCTACTTCGTCGCCGAGCGACGATCGGCCCGAGCGGACGGAGCGACCTCGTGATCGGACGGCGCAACCTCTCGACCGGCGTCCGGGCGGTGCTCGCCCTCGTGCTCGTCGTCCTGGCCGGGTTCCCGGTGTACTGGATGGTCGCGACGGCCATGACCCCCACGGACGCCCTCTACTCCGGGCGGCAGCCGCTGGTCCCGGACTTCCGTCGCACGCTCGAGGCGTTCAGCGTCCTGACCAGCGACTCGCCGTTCCTGTCGTGGCTCGGCAACTCCGCGTACGTCGCGGCCGGGACGACGCTGCTCAGCCTCGTCCTGGCGAGCCTCGCCGCCTACGCGCTGTCGCGGTACCGCTTCGTCGGCAAGGGGCTCTTCTCGTTCGGGTTCTTCGCGACGCAGATGCTGCCCGAGGCGCTGCTCGTCGTGCCGCTGTACTCGATGTTCCTGTCGCTGGGGCTGCTCAACGAGCTCTACGGGCTCGTGCTCGTCAACACGGCCTTCGCGATGCCCGTCGCGGTCTTCCTGCTCAAGTCGGCGATGGACACCGTGCCGTACGAGATCGAGGAGTCCGCCCGGGTCGACGGGTGCAACCAGCTCTCGATCCTGCAGCTGATCTTCCTGCCGCTCGTGGCGCCCTCCCTCGCCGCGGCCGCGGTCGTGGCGTTCTTCGACGGGTGGAACGAGTACCTGTTCGCGACGACGTTCATCCGCGACGCCGAGTCCTGGGTCGCCTCGACCGGCCTGGCCTCGTTCATCGGGGAGTTCAGCACCCCGCTCGACTCGGTCTTCAGCGCCGCGCTCGTCTTCACCGTCCCCGCTGCCGTGTTCTTCCTGCTCATGCAGCGGCGCATCGTCTCCGGCCTCACCGCCGGCTCCGTGAAGGGTTGACCCATGCCGTCACTCAGCCTCGAGGCCGTCTCCAAGAGCTACGGCACCCACCAGGTGGTCCGGGACTTCACCGCGTCCGTCGACGACGGCGAGTTCCTCGTGCTGCTCGGACCGTCCGGCTGCGGCAAGTCGACGATGCTGCGGATGATCGCCGGGCTGACGGAGATCAGCACGGGCACGGTCCGCTTCGGTGACGCGGTGGTGAACCAGCTCAGCCCCAAGCAGCGGAACATCGCGTTCGTCTTCCAGTCCTACGCGCTGTACCCGCACATGTCGGTGCGCTCGAACATCGCGTTCCCGCTGGTCATGGACCACCACCGGTGGTGGCACCACGTTCCGGGCGTCGGCACGATCGCCCGACGGCGTCTGCTCGCGCGGCCCGACATCGCGGAGAAGGTCGCGCGGACGGCGGAGATCCTCGAGCTGACCGAGTACCTCGACCGGCGGCCGAAGGCGCTCTCGGGCGGTCAGCGCCAGCGCGTCGCGGTCGCCCGGTCGGTCATCCGCGAGCCCGCGATCTACCTGTTCGACGAGCCGCTGTCGAACCTCGACGCGAAGCTCCGGATGCAGATGCGCGCGGAGATCTCGGCACTGCACGCCCGCGCCCGCACGACGTTCGTCTACGTCACCCACGACCAGGTCGAGGCGATGACCATGGGGACGCGGATCATCGTCATGGACAAGGGCGACATCCAGCAGCTCGGCACCCCGCGCGAGATCTACGAGACGCCCGCGAACCGGTTCGTCGCCGAGTTCATCGGGGCGCCACCGATGAACATGTTCGCGGGGGCCGTCCGCGACGGGCGGCTCACGCTCGACGGCGTCGTGGTGGACGGCTCGGAGGCGACGGCGCGGCGGCTCGCCGCGCAGGGTTTGGACGACGTCGTCGTCGGCGTGCGGCCGGAGAAGCTGACGCTCGGCCCGGTGCCGGACGCGCCGACGGACCTGCCCGCCGGGTCCCTGGCGGTCGACGGGCACGTCGAGCTCGTCGAGCACCTCGGTGCCGAGTCGGTGGTGGGGGTCAAGGCGGGCGCGGCCTCGCCCACGCCGGAGCTCGGGGCCGCCGCGTCGCGCCGGCTGCACTACGCCCGCCTCCCCGGTGAGCAGGACCAGGCACCCGGCTCGCCCTGCCGCATCCAGTTCCCCGCCGCGGCCCTGCACCTGTTCGACCCGGCGACGGGGCGCCGGCT
>CAUQTR010000378.1:0-3072 GCA_963521045.1 uncultured Actinotalea sp. | reverse complement strand
GCGTCGCGCTGACGGGCGGGCCGACGGCGGGCGGTCGTGCGCTCGGTCCGCGCGCTGCTCAGGCCTCGACGTCCGCTGACGTGCGGCGGGCGGCCACCGCGATCCGAGCCTCCTCCATCACGAGGTCGCCGGTGATCGCCGCACCCGCCTTGAGACCCGCCGCAGCCGCGGCGATGACCTGGGCCATGGGGTCGGTGACGTTGCCGGCCACCCACACCCCGTCGACGCCGGTGCTCCCGTCGGGGGCCGCGGACACGTGCGTCCCGATGACGGCCCCCTGGACCACCATGTCGCGCGTCTCGACGCCGAGCTGGGCGAGCAGTGCCGAGCGCGCGACGAGCCGGGTCGCGACGACCACGGCCTCGCACGGCACCACGGTGCCGTCCTCCAGCCGCACGCCGTCGAGCCGACCGTCGACGACCTCGAGCGCGGTCGCGGCGGTGGGGACGAGCGTGACGCCGCGCGCCTCGAGCTCGTCGACCCGGTCCGCCGCGACGGGGCCGACGACCGTGACCCGTGCGGTCCAGTTGGACCACAGGAGCGCCTGGTGCGCAGCCATGGGGCTCGACGCGATGATGACCACGGGCCGGTCGCGGACCTCCCAGCCGTGGCAGAACGGGCAGTGCAGGACAGTGTCGCCCCAGTGCTCCCGCAGGCCGTCGACGGCGGGCAGCTCGTCGACGAGCCCGGTCGTGACGAGCAGGCGCCGGGCGCGCACGGTCGCGCCGTCCGAGAGCTGCACGACGAACCGGGGCGGCAGGCCCGGGTCGCCGTGCTCCCGCGGCGGGTCGTCGATCCGGGTGACGTGGGTGACGGTGGCCGTGCGGACGGTCGCGCCGTAGCTCTCGACCTCCGCGCGGCCGAGGGCGACGAGCTCCGCCGGGGGCGTGCCGTCGCGGGTGAGGTAGTTGTGCACGTGGCCGGCGGGTGCGTTGCGGGGCGTGGCGTCGTCCACCACGAGCACCGAGCGCCGGGCTCGGGCGAGGCACAGCGCGCCGCTGAGGCCGGCTGCACCGCCGCCGATCACGACGGTGTCGAAGGTCTGGGTCGTCTGGTTGTCGCTCATGACGTCCACGGCACCACGGCCGTGCCGACTTGACAAGCATCCTTGCTGCAGTAGCAAACTGCTGCCATGGCGACCGGAGAGCACGGGACGGCTGTAAGTGGGACGACGAGAGGCGGGACGACGAGAGGCGGGACCACCGGGCGCCGTCCGGTGCCGTCCACGTCGGCGAAGCCCGGGCCGGCACGCTCCGGGCCGACACGGACTGCGTCGACGGAGCCCGGACCGGCGCAGCCCGGTCAGTCGCAGACCGACGACGTGCTCCGGGGCGTCGGCCCTCGCCTGCGCGACCTGCGCCAGCGGCGGGACGTGACGCTCGCGGAGCTCTCCGCCGCGACCGGGATCTCGGTGAGCACGCTGTCCCGGCTGGAGTCGGGGCTGCGACGCCCGACGCTCGAGCTCCTGCTGCCGCTCGCGCGGGAGCACGGCGTGCAGCTCGACGAGCTGGTCGACGCGCCCACGACCGGCGATCCGCGCATCCATGCCCGCGCCTTCGAGCGGCACGGGCGCACGTTCGTCCCCCTCACGCGCCGACCCGGTGGCCAGCGGGCGTACAAGATGATCGTCCCGCCCACCCCCGGCGAACCGGACCTGCGCACCCATGAGGGCTACGAGTGGCTCTACGTCCTGTCGGGGCGGCTGCGTCTGGTGCTCGGCGACCACGACATGGTGCTGCGTGAGGGCGAGGTCGCCGAGTTCGACACGCGCGTGCCCCACTGGATCGGGAACCCTGGCACGGGGCCGGCCGAGGTCCTCACGCTCTTCGGGCCCCAGGGCGAGCGGCTCCACGTGCGCGCACGAGGCGAGCGCACGGGCGGGGCCGCCTCGGCCGACGCCGACTGACCCCCCGTCGACACGTCTGCGGACAGCCGCGCGCCGGTTTGCGCCCGCGCCTCACCCCGGCAGGATCGAGGCATGAGCCGACTCGAGCAGGTCACCGACGCCGTCGCCTACCACGGTGAGGGCCCCGTCTGGTCGCCGTCGTGGGGCGGCCTGCGCTTCGTGGACATGCTCGCGGGAGACGTCTGCACGCTGCAGGACGACGGCTCCGTCACGCGCATGCACGTCGGCGACGTCGCCGCGTTCGTCCGGCCGCGCCGCTCGGGCGGCTACGTCGTCGGTCTCGAGCGAGGGCTGGGCCTCGCCGAGTCCCCGCACGCCCAGCCACGAGCCTTGCCGGAGATGTGGTCCGACACCGGCCTGCGGATGAACGAGGGTGGCTGCGACCCGGCGGGCAACCTCTACGTCGGCTCGATGCGCTACGACCGTGCCGTCGGCGGCGCGAGCCTGCAGCGCGTGGCGCCCGACGGGAGCGTGGGCGTCGTCCTGCCGCACGTGACCATCTCCAACGGGATCGACTTCTCGCCCGACGGCACACGCGCCTACTACGACGACACCGAGACCGGCATCACCGAGGTCTTCGACGTCGTCGACGGCGAGATCACCGGACGGCGGCCCTTCCACAGCGGTGACGACGGCCGCCCCGACGGCCTCACCGTCGACTCCGCGGGGAACGTCTGGGTTGCGCTCAACGCCGTCGGCCGCGTCCGCTGCTACTCGCCGGACGCGGAGGTCCTCGACGAGGTCGACCTGCCCGTCCGGCTCGTCACGGCCTGCACGCTCGGCGGCCCGGACCTGCGTGACCTGTACATCACCACGTCGCGCGAGAACCTCGACGACCCCGAGCCCGAGGCGGGTGCCGTGTTCCGCCTGCGTGCGGACGTCCCGGGCCGCCCGGTGCTGCCGTACGGCGGCTGACGCGCCTGGGCGCCGGGCACGGCGTACCGTCCCCGCATGCCTCCCACCAGCGACCGCGTGCCCGCGTGGGCGGTCGTCTCGGCGGTCGTCGCCCCCGTCGCCATGATCGGCGGGTGGACCGTGGCGGCGGCGCTGCAGCCGCGGTTCGACCCCGTCCTCGAGACGATCAGTGCGCTCGCCGCCTCCGACGCCGCCGCTCCCTGGGTCATGACGGCGGGTCTGGCCGGCACAGGCGCCGCGCACCTGGTCAC
>CAUQTR010000377.1:0-3079 GCA_963521045.1 uncultured Actinotalea sp. | reverse complement strand
GGGTGAGCTCGCCGGCCTCGCCATGGCGTCGGCGACCCTCGAGGTCGCGCTGAGCCCTCTCGCCGAGCCCGGCCCGTGGGGCGCGGAGGACGTCGAGATGCGCCTGGTGGCCCACGCCGGAGCGCCCGCGCGTCCCCTGGGGCAGGGGGCGTCCGGCGGCGAGCTCTCGCGGGTCATGCTCGCGATCGAGGTCGCCCTCGCGACGTCGCCCGGCTCGGGTGCCGCGCGCCCGCCGACGTTCGTGTTCGACGAGGTCGACGCCGGGGTCGGCGGCAAGGCGGCGGTCGAGGTCGGGCGGCGGCTCGCGGAGCTGGCGCTCCAGGCGCAGGTGGTCGTCGTCACCCACCTCGCGCAGGTCGCGGCCTTCGCCGACCGCCACCTCGTCGTCACCAAGTCGACCGACGGCGGGGCCGACGTCGTGACCGCGTCGGACGTCCGCCACGTCGAGGGCGAGGCCCGCGTGGCGGAGCTCGCGCGCATGCTCTCGGGTCAGGAGGACTCCGACGCCGCGCGGCAGCACGCGGCTGAGCTCCTGGAGCGCTCCGTCGTGGGACGATGAGGCCCGATGAGACTCAGCCTGCGCGCGCGACGAGCGGCGCCTGACGAACCCGGCCTGCGCGGCCCGGTCCGCGTGGACCCCCGGACCAAGAACCTCACCAAGCGGCTCCGGCCCGGTGACATCGCCGTGATCGACCACCTCGACATCGACCGCGTGTCCGCCGAGGCGCTCGCGGCGTGCCGTCCGGCGGCCGTGCTCAACGCCGCACGCTCGACGTCCGGGCGGTACCCGAACCTCGGCCCCGACATCCTGCTCACCGCGGGCATCCCGCTCGTCGACGACCTGGGTCCCGACGTCCTCGCCCTCCACGAGGGCCGGCACGTGCGTGTGGTCGACGGCTCCGTCTACGACGGCGACCGCGTCGTCGCCGAGGGCACCGTCCAGGACGAGGCGACGGTCGCGGCCGCGATGGAGGAGGCCCGCGCAGGCCTCGCCGTGCAGCTCGAGGCCTTCGCCGGCAACACCATGGACTACCTGCGTCGGGAGCGGGAGCTCCTGCTCGACGGCGTCGGCGTGCCGGACATCGACACGGTGATCGACGGACGTCAGGTGCTCATCGTCGTGCGCGGGTACCACTACAAGGAGGACCTCGTCGCGCTCCGGCACTACGTCAAGGAGTACCGGCCGATCCTCATCGGCGTCGACGGTGGGGCGGACGCGATCCTCGAGGTCGGCTGGAAGCCGGACCTCATCGTGGGGGACATGGACTCGGTCTCCGACCGCGCGCTGGCCTGCGGCGCCGAGGTCGTGGTGCACGCGTACCGCGACGGCCGCGCCCCGGGCGTCGAGCGCGTCGAGAAGCTCGGCGTCAAGCACGTGGTGTTCCCCGCGACGGGCACGAGCGAGGACGTCGCGATGCTGCTGGCGGACGACAAGGGCGCCGAGCTCATCGTCGCCGTCGGCACGCACGCCACCCTCATCGAGTTCCTCGACAAGGGGCGTTCGGGCATGGCGAGCACCTTCCTGACGCGGCTGCGCGTCGGCAGCAAGCTCATCGACGCCAAGGGCGTCTCGCGCCTGTACCGCCAGCGGATCTCCAACTGGCAGCTGGCCTGGCTCGTGGCCGCCGGCCTGCTCGCGCTCGGCGTGGCCCTGGCCTCCACCGAGGCCGGCCAGACCCTGTTCGGCCTGTTCTCCGCCCGGCTGGACGACCTCTGGTCGGCCGTGCGGGGCCTCTTCGGCGGTGGGGCATGATGCCCCGCGCCGCCACCGACCGAGAGATCTCATCGTGATCGACTTCAGGTACCACATCATCTCGCTCATCTCCGTCTTCCTCGCGCTCGCCGTGGGGATCGCGCTGGGCGCAGGGCCGCTCGAGCAGACGATCGGGGACACCCTCACCGGGCAGGTGGACCAGCTCCGCGCCGAGAAGGAGGAGCTGCGCGCCGAGCTCGACGAGGCGTCGGTCGACGTGGCGGCCTCCGAGGCCGCCTTCGCCGCGGTCGCGCCCGACCTGCTCGAGGGAGTCCTCGGGGGGCGCCGCGTCGCCGTCGTCCAGGTGGGGGAGGTCGCCCCCGAGGCCCGTGACGAGGTCGTCGAGCGGCTCGGGCAGGCGGGGGCCGCGGTCTCCGCGACCGTCCAGGTCACCGAGCTGTGGGACGACCCGGAGCAGCGCTCCTTCCGGCAGGGGATCGCCGGCAGCCTCGTGCAGTGGCTGGACCCCGTGCCCGCCGAGGACGCGGGCACCGGGACCGAGCTCGCGGAGGCGCTCGTCCAGGCGCTCACGACAGGTGACGCCGTGGACCCCGACGTCGTCGGGGCGAACGCCGTCACGGTGATGGACCTGCTCGTCGAGTCCGGTCTGGTGACGGTCGGCGAGGACGGGGTGACGGCTCCCGCCGACGCCGTCGTGGTGCTCGCGGGCCCGACCGTCAGCGCCGACGACGCGGAGGCCGCGGTCGAGGCGACGCCGCCCCAGGACCAGCCCGAGGTCGAGGAGCTCACCGACGCGCGGCTGACGTCGGCCGCGCAGATCGCCCGCGCCGCGCAGGACCGCTCCGACGGCGCGGTCGTCGCCGGCGGCGAGGTGACCGAGGCAGGCCTGGTGCAGCGCCTGCGCCAGGACGAGGACGCGCAGGGACGGATCAGCACGGTCGAGTCCGTCCACACGCTCGTCGGGCAGGTGTCCGTCCCGCTCGCGCTGGCCGCACGCATCGGCGGCACCGTCGGTCACTACGGGGCGTCCGAGGGCGCCACCGCCGCGGTCCCCGAGCGCGTCGTCCTGCCCGAGGTGGTGCGCGTGCCGGTCGACCCGAACGCCCCGGTCGACCCCAACGCGCCCGTCGATCCCACCGTGACGGACACCGGCGCCGGCACGGCCGGCGGATGAGCGCCGTCGCGCACCTCGTCCGCGGAGCCGCCGCAGCTCTCCGCGGAGGGACGACGGCGGCTGTGGTGACGGTCGGCGCCCGGCACGTCCTGGCCGGCGTGGTCGGACCCGCGCACCCGCGCTGGACGCGCGTCAACCACCGAGGCGCGTCGATCAGCCTGCTCGAGGGGCCGGCCGTGGCGGCGGGGCTC
>CAUQTR010000376.1:0-3082 GCA_963521045.1 uncultured Actinotalea sp. | reverse complement strand
CCTCGGCCCCGCGCCGACCACGCGCGAGGTCTGGCTCGCGGGCGGGATCGGCATCGCCCCCTTCGTGAGCTGCGTGCGTGCGCACGGGCAGCGCGGCCCGGCCGGACGGGTCGACCTCGTCTGGGCCGCCCGCGGATTCGACGACGAGCCCTTCGTCGACGAGCTGGCCGCAGAGGCGGCGCGCTCGGGCTGGCTCGTGCTCCACCTGCACGACACGACACGCTCCCCGCTCGCGGCCGCCGACGTCGTCGCGGCCGGCGGGGGCGCGATCGACGCGATGAGCGTCGTCGTCTGCGGACCGCCCGGCATGGTCACGCGGCTCGGCGACGAGCTCGTGGCCGCCGGCCTGCCGCGTGACCGGTGGCGCACGGAGGGGTTCTCCTACCGCTGAGGCCCTCGTGCGGCGCAGCGCGCTCGCGGCGGGCACGTGCGCGCGCCCTGAGGACGACCCCCTACCGCCGCCGCGGTAGGCGCGGGTCGCCGCGGCAGGGCGATGCAGGCGACGGACGCCGATCGGGACGCTCGAACCATGACGATCACGACGACCCACCCGTACGCCCCGCCGGTCCGGCGGGCGCCGTCCGAGCCAGCCCGCCAGGACGACCTCCCCCGGCTGACGCGCCGCGAGGGCGAGGTGCTCGCGCTCATGGCCGAGGGCCGCTCCAACGGCGGGATCGCGCGGACGCTGCACCTGACCTACGGGGCGGTGGAGAAGAACGTCACCTCGATCTTCACCAAGCTGGCGCTCCCGCCCGACGCGGCCGACCACCGGCGCGTGCTCGCGGTGCTGCGCTACCTGGCCGCGCAGCGCGCGTCAGCGACGGGCGTCGACCACCTGCATGAGGACCCGCGCGAGGACCGCGGCCGACTCCGCCCAGTCGAAGCGGGCCGCCTGCTCCCGCGCGGCGGCCGAGCGACGGTCCCACTCCGCGTCGTCGTCGAGCGCGAGGACCGCTCGCGCGAACCCCTGCGGGTCGTCCGGGTCCAGGTACGTCCCGGCGTCGCCGCCGACCTCCCGGAACACCGGGATGTCGCTCACCACGACGGGCGTGCCCAGCGCCATCGCCTCGACGAGCGGGATCCCGAATCCCTCGTCGCGCGAGGCCGAGACGAGCGCCGTCGCGCGGCGCAGCAGCCTCCGGTACGCCTCGTCCGTCGCGCCGTCGTGGAAGACCAGGCGCGCCGGGCCGGCGAGCGCGAGGAGCCGGTCACGGTCGGCCGGCGACACCCGGCTCATGAGGTGGAGCTCGTGGCGCGGCAGCAGCGCCGCCGCACGGACCAGGGTCTCCACGTTCTTGTAGCCCATGAACGAGCCCATGTAGACGAGGACGCCGGTCCGGGCACCGCGCGGCGCTGACGCCTCCGCAGCCGGCACCGGTGATGCGGCGTTCGTCACGACCGTGACCGGGCGCCGGGTCAGGCGGTGCCGGGCGATGAGGTCACGCGTCGTCCGCGACACGGTCACCACGTGGTCGGCGCGGTCGAGCAGCAGCCGCTGCGGCCACCACGCCAGGTGGAAGAGCCGCCACAGGACGCGCACGGCCGGTGCCAGGTCCCGGGGCGGGGTCCGGTCGCGGTAGTAGATGAGGTCGTGCAGCGTGAGCACCAGGCCGAAGTCCCGGCCCCGGCTGCCCATCGTCTGCATCGGGCTGAACACGACGTCGGCGCCCAGCCGGCGCACCTGGCGCGCCACGAACGGCTCGCGCCAGCTCGTCGGGGCGCTGATGCGGTGCCAGGGCACGGCGGGCAGGTGCTCGAGCTGGCGCTCGTCGCTGACGAGCAGCTCCACGGGCAGCAGCCGGGCCAGCTCGGTGACCAGGCCGGTCGTGTACCGGCTGATGCCGTCGTGCCGCCCGACGCGCACGTACCGGCAGTCGACGAGGACCCTCATGACAGGCCCGTCACGAAGCGGGTGACCTCCGCGGCGACCCGGTCGGGCGCCTCGTAGTGGGTGAGGTGCCCGACGCCCGGCAGCAGCACCAGGCGCGCGTCGGCGAAGAGCGACTCGAGCTCACGCTGGCCGGCGGGCGGCGCCAGGCCGTCGCGGTCACCGGCCACGAGCAGCGTCGGCACCGCGACGTGCGGCGCCACGGAGGCGACGTCGCCGTGGACCGACGCCTCGAAGGCCTCGAGCAGCGTCCGGCGGTCCGCGAACCCGGCGAAGTGACGGCCGTGCTCCTCGTGGATCCACCGACGCAGCGCGGCGTCCCGGGTCGTGACCATGAGCGCGCTCGCGGCGCGGGTCAGGAGCGGGTGCCGCAGCACCCAGGTGCCCATCCGCTCGGGCAGGCGTCCCGTGAGCCGGTGCAGCGCGACCGCACCCCGCGT
Organism: uncultured Actinotalea sp.; assembly: GCA_963521045.1. GTDB lineage: Bacteria > Actinomycetota > Actinomycetes > Actinomycetales > Cellulomonadaceae > Actinotalea. The sequence continues at coordinate 754 of CAUQTR010000376.1, read as the reverse complement.
CGCGTGCCGTCCCGGCCCCGTGAGCGCCGACCGCGCGATCGGGTTGACGAGCACGAGCCCGCGCACGGGCGGTGCTCCGGGTCCGGCGAGGGCGGCAGCGGCGACGATGGAGCCGAACGAGTGGCCCAGGAGCACGGCGTCACCGTCGGGCGCGACGGCGAGCAGCAGCTCGCGCGCCCAGGCGGCGTACGCGGCGACGTCGTGCGGGCCCCCGGGCAGGGGCGGTGAGGCGCCGAATCCCGGCAGGTCGGGGACGACGACCCGGAGCCCGGTGAGGTGCGCGATGATCGGCTCGAGCCCGTGGTGGTCCCCGCGGTAGCCGTGCAGGGCGACGACGACGGGCCCGTCGCCCGGGCCGTAGACCCACAGCCGCGCGGGAGCGTCCCGCACGAGGCGCTCCTCGCGGCGCACCGGGGAGCCCGCGACGAGGGTCGCGTACGGCGAGGGCAGGGGGCTCGAAGGGCGCATCGGCGCGAGCCTAGCCACGGCGCGCCGTGCTCCGGTGGCCGTCGGGGGGACCTCCCCCGCCCCCGGGGCTGCGTCCGGCGGACCCGGGGGACAGCCGGATTCACCGCCCGGAGCTCCTTCGCCACGGTGGGCCGCATGCCGCCCACCCCTGCGCCGTCCCGCCGCCCGACAGCCGGGCCGACGTCATGACCTGGGGCCTGGGCGCCGCCCTGCTGCTCGCGCTCGCGGGGGCGCTGTGCTTCGCCGCGGCCTCGGTCCTCCAGCACGACGCCGTGCGGACCGGGGC
>CAUQTR010000375.1:0-3089 GCA_963521045.1 uncultured Actinotalea sp. | reverse complement strand
CGCACCTCGGCCTGGTCGCCGAGCGCCGACGCGACGACCGCGACCGGGCCCGCCGTCGTCTCGACCGCACGCTCGACGACGGCGCGACGCAGGGGGCCCAGGAAGATCTCGCCCGCCTGCGCGAGCTCGCCACCGACCACCACCACGTCCGGGTCGAGCAGGGTGCACACCACCGCCATCGCGGAGCCGAGCCGGCGTCCGACGTCGGCCACGACCGCGCTGCACGCGTCGTCGCCCTCGCGCGCACGCAGCACGAGGTCCCGCAGGGCGAGGTGGTGCCGGTCCCCCAGGCGCCGCACCACGGCCGTCGAGCCGACGACGGTCTCGAGGCACCCGACGTTGCCGCAGCGGCAGGGCGTGCCTGCCTCGTCGACCACGACGTGCCCGAGCTCACCGGCCGCTCCCGCGCGACCGTGCAGGATGCGCCCGTCGACGACGAGCCCGAGCCCGACCCCGTAGGACGAGCGGACGTATGCGACGTGCCGGCTGCCGCGGGCCGCCCCCAGGCGCGTCTCGGCGAGCGCGCCGAGGTTGGCGTCGTTGTCGACCTGCACGGGCACGCCCAGGCGCCGGCCGAGGACGTCGGGGACGTCCACGTCGTCCCAGCCGCGCAGGATGCCGACGCCCGAGACCCGTCCGGTGCGCACGTCCACCGGCGCCGGGACGCCCACCCCGATCGCGAGCACCTCACCGAGGGTCGCACCGAGCGAGTCGACCATCTCCTCGACGAGCATCGCGGCCCGGTCGAGGCCGCTGTCGGCGCGGTGCTCGGGCGGCAGCGGCAGGCGCTGCTCGGCGAGGACGCGCTGGGTGACGTCGCCGAGCGCGACCCGCATCGACCGCTCGCCGAAGTGCACCCCCGCGAGCACACCGAGGTTGCGGGCGAGCGTGACGAGCTGTGCCCGCCGGCCGCTGCGCGAGGTCGGCGTGGTCGTCAGCACCCCGGCCGCGGCCAGCTCCTTGACGATGTTCGAGATGGTGGCGGCCGAGAGGCCGGTGAGCGCGGCGAGCTCGACCTGCGTGATCGACCCGCGCTGCTGGACGGCCGTGACGATGCGGGCACGGTTGGCCTCCCGCAGGGAGGTCTGGGAGCCCGGCGGCACCCGCTCGTTGGCCACGCCCGAGGATAGCGCGGGCGGGGGCGGCCCCGGCGCGCCCGAAGGGCGCCCGGCACGCGGCGAGGAGTGCCGCCATCGCCGGGCTGACCTGCGACGACGGTGTCCGGGTGAGCCGGCGCGCGGGGCCGTGCGGTGGACCGGACCCGTGTTGACTCGGCTGGCAGGGCACAGTTGGATGACGCAGGCGTGAGGCCCTCGGGGCCCGCGAGTCCGCGAGGCTCGGAGGCGTGGTGACAAGGTCCGTCCGCGGTACCCGGCTCGCGACCGCCCTCCTGGGGGTGGCCGCCGCCGCAGCCCTCGCCGCGTGCACCCCCGATGCCACACCCGACACCCCGACGGGTGAGCGGGTCGAGGTCTTCACGTGGTGGGCGAGCGGCTCGGAGAAGACGGGCCTCGACGCCCTCGTCGAGGTCTTCGAGGACCAGCACCCCGAGGTGACGTTCGTGGACGCGGGGGTCGCGGGCGGCGCCGGCTCCGCCGCGAAGGACCTGCTCGACTCCCGCCTCGCGGCAGGCGACCCGCCGGACACGTTCCAGGCGCACGCGGGCGCCGAGCTCGCGGAGTACGTCGCGGCGGGCCACCTCGCCGACGTCGGCGCCCTCTACGACGAGCGGGAGCTGCGGGACGCGTTCCCCGCAGCGCTCCTCGACCGGCTGACGGTCGAGGGTCGCCTCTACGCCGTGCCCTCCAACATCCACCGCGCCAACGTCGTGTGGGCCAACCCCGAGGTCCTCGCGGCCGCGGGGCTCGACCCGGAGGCGTCCTACGCGTCGATCGACGAGTGGGTCGTCGCGCTGGAGGCCGTCGAGGCCACGGGCGTTACGCCGCTCGCCCTCGCGACCACGTGGACCCAGGTGCACCTGCTCGAGACGGTCCTGCTCGCGGGCCTCGGGCCACAGGGTTACGCCGGGCTGTGGGACGGGACGACGGACTGGTCCGGTCCCGAGGTCGCCGCGGCCCTGGCGGACTTCGGCACCCTCCTCGCGCTGTCCAACCCCGACCGTGACGGGCTCGACTGGCCCGATGCGACGCAGCGCGTCATCGACGGCGAGGCCGCCTTCAACGTCATGGGTGACTGGGCGGTCGCGGCCGTCGAGGGCGCCGACCTCGAGCCTGGTCGCGACGTGCTGCACTTCCCGGTGCCGGGGACCGCGGGGACCTTCGACTTCCTCGCCGACGCGTTCACGCTGCCCGTCGACGCGAGCAACCCCGACGGCGCACGGGCCTGGCTGACGACGGTCGCGTCGGTCGAGGCCCAGGCGGCCCTGAGCGCCGAGAAGGGCTCGATCCCGGCACGCGTGGACGTGGACCCGGCGGAGCTCAGCGACTACCAGCGCTCCGCCGCGGCCTCCTTCGACGAGGACCTCGTCGTGCCGTCGCTCGCGCACGGTGCCGCGACGTCACCCGCGACCCTGACGGCGGTGTCCACCGCGGTGGAGCGGTTCACCACCGGCGTCACGGGCCTCACCGCGTTCCAGGGCGAGCTGGCCGCCGCGGCGGGCTGACGCCGACGCGATCAGCGGCGGGCCGGGGCAAGAGCCCGCGCGAGCCCGACGACCGGGGCACGCGACATCTGCACCGCGCCACGGACGACCACGAGCAGGCCCACGAGAACCGGGCCGCCGACGATCAGCCCGACGCGGCCCAGGTCAGCGCCGAGGAAGCCACCGAGACCGGCGCCGACGGCGACCGTCACGAGCAGGAGTCCCAGGAGGGCGGTGCGCCGACCGGCCGCGCGCTCCTGGCGGACGTGGTGCTCGACCAGGGGCCGGTAGGGCGCCGCGGGGGCGGCGGACGAGGGGACGATCGAACCGACGCGTCCGACCGTCCCGCGGCGTTGCGACGGGACGAAGCCGGCAGGCGGTCCGTCGGCCGGGACGACGTCGGCCGGGACCGGGCGGGATGCGACGGGACGGGGTGCGACGGGGCGCGAGGGGAGCGCGTCGACCGGTCGGGCGTCGCCGCCGGGAG
>CAUQTR010000374.1:0-3094 GCA_963521045.1 uncultured Actinotalea sp. | reverse complement strand
CGGTGAGACCGCGGCCGACGAGGTTGCAGCCGGTGAAGCTGCCGCCGCCGTGGGGACCGGCGAGCACGGCGCGACCTTCCGGCTGAGCACCGACGGCGTCGTCGAGCACGCGTGGGACGTCCGGTGGGACGCCGGGGCCGTCGCGCCCGGCGACCCGGACGAGCCCTACGCGTCGGTCCTGGAGATCGGCGCGGACGGCCCGGGCGCCCAGCCCGGAACCTACGTCGTGGGCGCGGTGCCCGCGTGGCTCGAGGCACCCCGCGTTCTGGTCGACGTCGTGCCGCTCGAGGCCGACGGGTCCGTCGCCGCCGGGGGCGCGGTCCTCGTCGAGCTGCCGACGTTCGACGCGCCGGACGACGGCGGTCTCCTCTACGCCGCGTGGGTCCCGGCGGGTGGGGTGCTGCGTACCGTCCAGGAGCCCACCGCCGACGGCGATGCGACGACGCTCGCGAGCGGCGTCGTCTTCCTCGGGGCGGACGGTGAGCTCGTCGTAGCGTCGTCCCGCTGCACCGGGTGGACCCTCGCCGGGTGCCCGGTCGACCTCCAGGAGCGCGTCGACGCCGAGCTCGTGCGGCGGGCCCGCGGCGACGGCCCCGCCTTCGAGGCGGCACTGCAGGTCACCGGTGCGCAGGACGTCGTGGAGCTCGACACCGACACCGGGGCGGTCCTGGACCTCGGCGTCGAGGCGAGCGAGGAGCCGGACGCCCGCTGGACGTTGCAGGTCAGCGGCGAGAGGCAGGCGCGGACGGTCTCGCTCCGGGCACGGGCGCCGGACGGGCGCCTGTTGAGCGGGGGCAGGTGGACGACGACGCCGCAGTCCTTCGACGGCCCCGAGTACGTCGTGTTCCAGGACGAGCACCTCCTCGCCGTCGCCGGGCTCGTGTCGCCGGGCTTCGAGGGTGCGAGCGTCGACCTCGTCACCGGCTGGGACGCCGACGCGCCGACCGTGCCGCTGCGCGTGTTCGACGTGCCGGGCCTGGACCAGCAGGGCTGGTTCGCGCTCATCGAGTCGCCGGGTGCCGGGTGGGTCGACTGGCCGGACATCCGGGTCCGCACGACCGCGCCGGACGGCCGCGTCGAGACCGTGCGCGTCCCGGCCGCGTGACCCCGGTCGCCCCGCCGCGCGGTGGCGGGGCCCCCGGCTCAGGCGCCGAGCAGCCTCGGCGCCAGGTACGCCGCGACCTGGTCCAGGCTCACGCGCTCCTGCGCCATGGTGTCGCGCGAGCGGATCGTCACGGCCTGGTCCTGCAGCGAGTCGAAGTCGACGGTGATGCAGAACGGCGTGCCGATCTCGTCCTGGCGGCGGTAGCGGCGCCCGATCGCGCCGGCGTCGTCGAAGTCGACGTTCCAGGCCTTGCGCAGCTCGGCCGCGAGGTCGCGGGCCACGGGCGAGAGGTCCTCGTGCCGCGACAGCGGGAGCACCGCGGCCTTGACCGGCGCCAGGCGCGGGTCGAGCCGCAGGACGGTGCGCGTGTCGACGCCACCCTTGGCGTTGGGCGCCTCGTCCTCGGCGTAGGCCTCGACGAGGAACGCCATGAGGGAGCGCGTCAGCCCGGCTGCCGGCTCGATCACGTACGGCACCCAGCGCTCGTTCTTGCCCTGGTCGAAGTACGACAGGTCCTGGCCCGAGTGCTCGCTGTGGGTCCGCAGGTCGAAGTCGGTCCGGTTCGCGATGCCCTCGAGCTCGCCCCACTCGCTGCCCTGGAAGCCGAAGCGGTACTCGATGTCGACGGTGCGGGTCGAGTAGTGGGACAGCTTCTCCTGCGGGTGCTCGTACTGGCGCAGGTTGTCGCGCGAGATCCCCAGGTCCACGTACCAGTCGGTGCGGGTGTCGATCCAGTACTGGTGCCACTGCTCGTCCGTGCCGGGCTCGACGAAGAACTCCATCTCCATCTGCTCGAACTCGCGCGTGCGGAAGATGAAGTTGCCCGGCGTGATCTCGTTGCGGAAGGACTTGCCGATCTGCCCGATCCCGAACGGCGGCTTCTTGCGCGACGTCGTCATGACGTTGGCGAAGTTCACGAAGATGCCCTGCGCGGTCTCCGGGCGCAGGTAGTGCAGCCCGGACTCGTCCTCGACGGGGCCGAGGTAGGTCTTGAGCATCATGTTGAAGTCGCGCGGCTCGGTCCACTGGCCCTTGGTGCCGCAGGCGGGGCACGGCACGCCGGCGAGGCCGCCCTCGGGCTCGCGGCCCTTGCGCTCGGCGAACTCCTCGAGCAGCTGGTCCTCGCGGAACCGCTTGTGGCACGAGAGGCACTCGGTCAGGGGGTCCGTGAAGACCCCCACGTGACCCGACGCGACCCAGACCTGGCGGGGCAGGATCACCGAGGAGTCCAGCCCGACGATGTCGTCGCGGCTGGTGACCATCGCCCGCCACCACTGGCGCTTGATGTTCTCCTTGAGCTCGACCCCCAGGGGCCCGTAGTCCCACGCCGACCGCGTACCGCCGTAGATCTCCCCCGACGGGAAGACGAAGCCGCGCCGCTTGGCGAGGTTCGTGACGGCGTCGAGTCGGGAGGTCGGTGCCACGGTCAGCTCCAGGGATCTGCGGGTACGCACTGGTTCGCGCGCACCCGTGGTCGGACGGACGTGCCGGCCGGGCGCGGTCGGTGACGGCGTCCGGGCAGCCGCACCAGGCTACCGGCGACGCGGCCCGCCGCCCGCCCCCGGTTTGACAACCGTTCTCATCCTTCTTGAGAATGATCCTCATGTCCCCCTGGTCCTCCGGCGCTCGCGTCGCCCCCGCCGTCCTCGCCCTCGCCCTGCTGGGTGTCGCGGGCTGCGCGCCGTCGTCCGACGCCCCGACCGCCACCGCCGACGGCGAGCAGGTCCAGGTCCTCGCGTCGTTCTACCCCCTGCAGTACGTCGCCGAGCAGGTCGGCGGCGAGCACGTGGCGGTCGAGCCCCTGACGCCGCCCGGGGCCGAGCCGCACGACGTCGAGCTCTCGCCCCGCCAGGTGCGCTCGGTCGGCGACGCCGACCTCGTGGTCTACCTGGGCGCCTTCCAGCCGGCGGTGGACGCGGCGGTCGACGCGCGCGCCCCCGAGCACCTGGTCGACGCCGCCGCGACGCCCGCGGTCGCCGAGCACCAGGC
>CAUQTR010000373.1:0-3106 GCA_963521045.1 uncultured Actinotalea sp. | reverse complement strand
GGCGGTAGCGCTCCGCGATGGTGCGGGGGTCGCGCCGCACCCACTCGCGCAGCACGTACAGCCGCCACAGCGCGCCGGGCAGCGTGTTGGCGGGGCTGTCGGCCCACAGGCCGGCGACGGTGTCCAGGCCCTCCGCCTCCACGAGGCGGACGAGGCGCTCGACGACCTGCGGGTCCTCGGCCGCCCGCCCCTGGTGCACGAGCGCGTTCGCCGTCGTGTGCGCGACCTCCGAGCGCAGGGCCGGGTCGCTGTCGCCCGGCAGCTCGTCGGCCGCGCGGGGGTCGAGCATCGCGGGCCGGCGCGGGCGACGCTCCGTCACGCGGCGCCGCCGTCCGGCGCGAACGTCAGCGAGACGGAGTTCATGCAGTACCGGTCCCCGGTCGGGGTCTGCGGCGCGTCGTCGAACAGGTGACCCAGGTGGGACCCGCAGCGTGCGCAGCGCACCTCGGTGCGGACCATGCCGAGGCTGCGGTCCTCGAGCAGCTCGACGGCGTCGCCCTCGGCCGGCTGGTAGAAGCTCGGCCACCCGCAGTGCGAGTCGAACTTCGTCTGCGCCGTGAACAGCTCCTGGCCGCACGCGCGGCAGGCGTAGGTGCCGACGCGCTTCTCGTCGAGCAGCTCGCCCGTCCAGGGACGCTCGGTGCCCGCCTGGCGCAGCACGGCGTACTCCTCGGGGGAGAGCGCCTCACGCCACTCGGCGTCGGACCTCGTGACCTCGTAACCCATGCTCTGGCCTCCTCGTCGGGCGGACGTCGTCGAGCGTACGTCCGCGCTGTCGAGGCCAACACCGGCGGGGCGCCGTTTGGTCCCGCGCGCCGCCGACCGAGCGCTCGGCGCGACCGGCGCGAGATCCGACCCATCCGGGGGCCGTCCCGCTCCGAACCACCCGCGACAGCATCCGGACCGCGTCCGGCCGGAACGACCAGAAGCACAGGAGCCTGATCATGCGCACTCGCACCAGCACCCGCACGACCGCCCGCAGCGCGGCCGTCGTCGCCGCCGTCGTCGCCTCGCTCGCCCTGACGTCGTGCGCCGCCGACGCGCCCGCCGAGGAGGAGACCACGCAGATGCCCGCCGGCGGCGAGGAGCAGGACACGGAGATGGAGGAGTCGGCCGCGGGCCTCATGCCGATGAGCACCGGCGACCCGTTCGCCGACGCGCGCACCGCCGCGCAGCACATGCCCGAGACGGCGCTGACGCTCGCGACCGGTCTCGCGACCGCGACGGGCACCGAGGGCGACGTCGCGTCCGAGGCGGCGGACCTGCGCGCGGGCCTGACCGCGCTGCTCCAGGAGCACGTCTACCTCGCGGGCATCTCGGTCGCCACGGCGTACACCGCGGGGCCGGACTCCGCGGAGTTCGAGGCCGCCGCCGCGACGCTCGACGCCAACTCCGTCGACCTCTCCACGGCCATCGGCAGCCTCGCCGGCCCCGAGAAGGAGGCCGCGTTCCTCGAGCTGTGGCGCTCGCACGTCGGCAACTTCGTCAGCTACGCGGTCGCGGCGCAGGCCGGCGACCAGGCGGGCAAGGACCAGGCGCTCGCCGACCTCCAGGCGTACACGGTCTCCGCCGGCATGTTCTTCGAGGAGATCAGCGCGGGCAACCTGCCCGCCGCGGCCATCACCGAGTCGCTCGGCATGCACATCACGACCCTCGGCGCGGCGATCGACGCCATGGCCGCGGGCGACCCGACGGCGTACGCCAAGCTGCAGGACGCGTCCGAGCACGTCGCGATGGCGGCGGGCACCATCGCGGGCGGCCTCGACACGGCGCTCGACCTCGAGGGCGACCCGGCCGACCCGGCGTCCACGCTGCGCTCGGGCCTGACCCAGCTGCTCCAGGAGCACGTCTACCTGGCCGGCATCAGCGTCTTCACCGCGTACACGAGCGAGGGTGCCGTCGAGTCCCCGGCGTTCGCGGCCGCCGCCGCCGAGCTCGACGCCAACTCCGTGGCGCTCTCCGAGGCCGTGGGCTCGCTCGCCGGCCCGGAGAAGGCCGAGGAGTTCCTCGTCACGTGGCGCGACCACATCGGCTTCTTCGTGGACTACGCGGTCGCGAAGGCCGGGGACGACGCTGAGGGCACGCAGTCCGCGCTCGAGGCGCTCGACGCCTACCGTCCCGCCGCCGGCGCGTTCTTCGACGAGGTGAGCGGTGGCGAGCTGCCGGCCGACGCCGTCGCCGAGGAGCTGGGCCACCACGTCGAGACCCTGGCCGGGGCGATCGACTCGCTCAAGTCGGCCCTGGTCGGCTGACCCCGACGCCCCACGGGTGCGGTGCCGGCCGGACGGGCCGGCACCGCACCGGGCGCGAGTGCCCGACCCCGGGCAGACTGACCGACGTGTCGACCCCTCCTCCCGACGAGAACCCCTCCGGGGCCGAGCCGCTCATGGCGGCCGTGGCCGGCGGGGACCAGGAGGCGTTCGCCGCCCTGTACGACCTGCTCTCGCCCGGCGTCCACGGCGTCGCGCGCTCCGTCCTGCGGGACCCGGACCACGCCGCCGAGGTCACCCAGGAGGTCATGCTCGAGGTGTGGCGCACCGCGAGCCGCTACGACCGGGCCCAGGGCACCGTCCGCACCTGGGTCCTCACGCTCGCCCACCGCCGCGCCGTCGACCGCGTCCGGGCCGTGCAGGCCCAGCGCGACCGCGACCAGCGCGTGCTGGACGGCGAGCAGCACACACCGTTCGACGTCGTCTCGGAGGAGGTGGAGGGCACCATGGAACGCACCCGTGTCCGCGGCTGCCTCGGCAGCCTCACCGACACCCAGCGTGACGCCGTCGTCCTCGCGTACTACGGCGGCCGCACCTACCGCGAGGTCGCCGAGGAGCTGGGCGCGGCGCTCCCCACGGTGAAGAGCCGCATCCGCGACGGGCTGCTCCGGTTGCGCGACTGCCTGGGGGTGGCGGCATGAGCGACCGCGAGCGCCCCACGCCGGGCGCCGGCCACAACGGCACGCGCGATGACGGCCCCCGGGACCTGCTGGGGGCGTACGCCCTGGACGCCGTCGACGACCTCGAACGACGCGCGGTCGAGCGCCTCGTCGCCCGCGACGCCGACGCCGCCACCGAGCTGGCCGACCTCCGCGCGACGGTAGCGGAGCTCGCCG
>CAUQTR010000372.1:0-3110 GCA_963521045.1 uncultured Actinotalea sp. | reverse complement strand
ACCACAGGCGTCGTCCCGCGGGGTGGCACCACGCTCGCCGCGCCGCCGTGGGCCTGGGCGTGGCTGCTCGTCGCCGCCGCGACGCAGCTCACCCTGGGCGGGCTCTGGCTGGACCCGACGGCCGGCCCGGGGCGCTGGGTCGCGTCGCTCTTCCTGGTGGTGGGCAGCGTGTCCGCGGCGCGTGCCCTATGGCTCGCGACGCTCCGTGCCCACCTCACGCCCGACGCCGTCGTCGTGCGTGGCCTGCGGCCGCGGACGATCGCCTGGCGTGACGTGCGAGGGATCGACCGGCGCCGCAGCTTCTGGAACGGGGACGTCGTGAAGGTCGTGCCCGCGTCGGGCGCTCCCGTCACGGCCGTGGTGCGGGCGTCCTGGCTCGCGGGCGCCCTGGAGGGTGACCAAGCCGTCCTCGAGCAGTGGTGGCACGCGCGGGCGGGTGCGTCGGCGGCCGACGTGCCCACCGTCCCGCGCTGAGCGTCAGCGCCAGCCGAGACCTGGGGCCACCTGGGTGAGGAGCGACTCCAGCAGGTGGGCGTTGTAGTCCACGCCCAGCTGGTTGGGCACGGTGAGCAGCAGGGTGTCGGCCGCCGCGATCGCCTCGTCCTCGGCGAGCTGATTGACCAGCACGTCCGGCTCCGCGGCGTACGTCTTGCCGAAGACTGCGCGCAGGTTCGCCTCGATCTGGCCGAACTGGTCGGTTCCGGTGCCCTCGTGGCCGAAGTACATGCGGTCGACGTCCGTGGTGATGGGCATGATCGACCGGCTCACCGAGACCCGCGGCTCGCCTTCGTGGCCGGCCTCGCGCCAGGCCTCGCGGAAGACCTCGATCTGCTTGCGCTGCTGCACGTGGAACGGCTCGCCGGACTCGTCCGCCTTGAGCGTCGAGCTCATGAGGTGCATGCCCTTCTCGGCGGTCCAGCGGGCGGTGGCGTCCGACGCGGCGCCCCACCAGATCCGCTGCCGCAGCCCGGGCGAGTGCGGCTCGGGGCGCAGCAGCCCGGGCGGGTTGGGGAACATCGGGCGCGGGTTCGGCTCCGCGAAGCCCCGGCCCTCCAGGACCTCGAGGAACACCTCGGTGTGGCGGCGCGCCATGTCGGCGTGGTCCTCGCCCTCGGCGGGCTGGTAGCCGAAGTACCGCCAGCCGTCGACGACCTGCTCGGGCGACCCCCGGCTGATGCCGAGCTGGAGCCGGCCGTTGGAGATGAGGTCGGCGGCGCCGGCGTCCTCGGCCATGTAGAGCGGGTTCTCGTAGCGCATGTCGATGACGCCGGTGCCGATCTCGATGCGGCTGGTGCGCGCACCGATCGCGGCGAGCAGCGGGAACGGCGAGGCCAGCTGCCGCGCGAAGTGGTGGACGCGGAAGTACGCGCCGTCGGCGCCCAGCTCCTCGGCGGCCTCGGCCAGCTCGATGGACTGCAGCAGCGTGTCCGACGCCGAGCGCACCGCGGAGTGCGGGGAGTCGGTCCAGTGGCCGAAGTTGAGGAACCCGATCGTCTTCATGACTAGTTCAACGCTCAACTTCCTGCGGGATTCCCGCTCTCCGCGGGCAGGTCGAATACGAGGAACGTCTCCGCGTACGTGGTGATGAGGTCCGACAGCGGCCGGTGCGCGGGGTGGGGGAGGTAGGCGTCGCGCGCCGCGGCGTCGGCGAAGCGGACGTGCAGCCCGTAGTCGTAGCCCCGCTCCAGGTGCTCGGTGCTGACGCTGGGCCCGTGGCTGACCTCGAGCACGCCGGGGACGGCGTCACGAACGCCCCGGACCGCGAGGTCGAACCGCTCGACGACGTCGGCCGGCGTCGACGGCGACCAGCGCAGGAGCACCACGTGGATGATCGATCCGCTCATCACCGTCTCCGCATCATCACCGTCTCCGGACTTGGCTGCATGATGCCACCCGGCCGACCGAGCCCTCGCCCGTGGGGACGAGGGCTCGGTGCCTCAGACCGGGGTCGGCGCGAGCGGTCGCTCGGCGGGGGCGGGCCGGTCCCGCAACGCCTCGCCCTCGATGTCGACGCGCGGGAGGATCCGGTCCAGCCACCGCGGCAGCCACCACGCATGGCGCCCGAGCAGCACCATCGCGGCGGGGACGAGCGTCATCCGCACGACGAACGCGTCGAACACGATCGCCACCGTGAACGCCAGCCCGAGCGTCACGAGCAGCAGCTGGTGGGCGAGCATCGACGAGGCGAACACACTGATCATGATCGTCGCGGCCGCCGTGACGACCCGAGCTCCGTGGCCGAAGCCCTGCTCCACCGCCTCGCGCGGGCTCGCGCCGTGGACGTGCTCCTCACGCATCCGGGTCACGAGGAAGAACTCGTAGTCCATGGCGAGGCCGAAGATCACGCCGATGACCAGGATCGGCACGAGGCTGAAGATCGGCGCCGTCGAGACCCCGAGCAGCTCGGTGCCCCAGCCCCACTGGAACACCGCCACGACCGCGCCGAACGTCGCGGCGATGGAGAGCAGGAACCCCGCGACCGCCTTGAGGGGCACGAGCACGGACCGGAAGACGAGCGTGAGCAGGACCAGGGCGAGGAGCACGACGACCGCCAGGTAGGGCGCGAGGGCGTCGGTCATCCGCTGCGAGATGTCGAGGTTCATCGCCGTCTCCCCCGTGACCCCGAGCGTCGCGCCGGTGCGCTCGCGCAACCCGTCGGCGCTGCCCCGGATGGCGTCGACGAGCTCTTGGGTCTCGTCCGCGCTGGGGCCGGTCGCCGGGATGACGCTCAGCACGGCCGTGTCGCCGCCGGAGCTGAGGACGGGCGGGGCGACGGCGACCACGCCGTCCATCCCGGCGATGGCGTCGGCGGCCTGGGCGGCTGCGCCGGCGACGTCGTCGGGCGCCGCCACGACGACGGTGAGCGGGCCGTTGAAGCCGGGGCCGAATGCGTCGTCGACGAGCTCGTAGGACGCGCGCTGGGTGCTGCCCTCGGGTGCGGTCGCCGCCTCCGACAGCCCGAGCCGCAGGTCCAGGGCCGGCAGTGCGACCGCCAGGAGGGTCACCACGCCGGCCACGAGCACGGGGACGGGCCGGCGGGTCACGAACCGGACCCACCGGGTGCCGAGGGTCGCCCGCGGGGCGGCGTCCCCGGTGGCGCGAGCGGTGAC
>CAUQTR010000371.1:0-3122 GCA_963521045.1 uncultured Actinotalea sp. | reverse complement strand
GCCCAGGCGCGCGCCCGGCGCCGCTCGCCGAGCGACGCCAGCATGACGACCTCGGCGGGTGCGAACCACATCGAGGCCGCGTACTCCGACAGCCGCTGGCGCACCACGCGGGACTCGCGCCGCCGCAGCCAGAACGCCAGGCCGACGGTCGCCAGGAACAGCGGGACCTGGAACAGGACGTACATGACGATGAAGCCGGTGCCGTCGCCGTTCATCATCGCGCTGCCGTTCCAGAGCCCGTGGAGGGTCATCGCGAGCAGCAGGCCGATCGGCAGCATCCAGACCCAGGCCCAGCGCGAGCCCCGCTCGGCCGCGATACCGAGCGCGAGGCCGGTGCAGGCGGTGAAGAGCAGGTGCGCGAAGGGCGACATGATCCCGCGCATGAGGAACACGGTGACGACGGCTGCGCCGCCGCCCGGGATGTCCTGCGTGGCCGCCATCGTGGAGCCGAAGTAGAGGATGTTCTCCACGAACGCGAAGCCCGCGGCCACCGTCGCGGCGTAGACGAGGCCGTCGACCGGCCCGTCGAACGACCGGCGCCACACGAGGAAGATGATGAGCACGCCGAGGGCCTTGATCGACTCCTCGGTCACCGGCGCCACGACCGCCGCGCCCAGGATGTCCGCGGTGAGCACCGACGAGCCGGACGCGACGAGCGCCATCATCGCGCCCGTGTTGAGCACGAGGGCCACGAGCACGGACACCGAGGCACCCCACCCGAAGGCGACCGCGAGCGCCTGCCAGGGCTCGGGCTCCCACCGGTCCACCCACCGCACGGCGAGCAGGACGACGGCGAGCGGGACGAAGGCCAGGATCGTCGCCAGGGGCAGCGCGCCGAGGCCGACCTGGAGCCCGATCACCGCGATCGCGACGAGCACGAGGACGCCGAGCGCCACGAGAGCGACGATCGTCCCGACGCCGTGAGCCCGGCGCGGCGGCGCGAGCATCCCCCCCGGTCCGGGGACGACGCCGGGCGGCGTCATGCTCGCCGGCGCGGCCGTCGGCTGCGGCGGCCCGCCGACGGGCCGTGGCGCTGGGACGTGTGCGGGCTGCATGGGATGACTCATGTCACCTCTCCGGGTCGGGCGAGTGCCTCGGGCCACGTGTCGTCGATCTCGACGGTGTGGGGCATGCGTGCGTGGCCGTGCAGACGCAGCATCCGGACGAGCACCTTACGGCGCATCCGCTGCGTCTGCGCCACGGCCTCGTTGTGGAAGCGCCGGGACAGCTGGACGCGGTACCAGGCGTGCGCGAGCGCGCCGAGGAGGGCGTCGCCGAGCGGGTCCCGGGCGAGGTCCTCGACCTCGTCCGCGTCCGCGAGCGCGGTGCGCACCGTGCGCGACAGCTCGCTCTCCGCCAGGTCGCGCTCGACGCGCGTCGCCGACGGGCGCGACCCGTGCACGGCGAGGTCGGGCAGCGCCTCGACCAGCTCGGCCCGGCCGTTCTCCCCGGCGGACAGGGCGGCCCAGGACGCCTCGCCCAGGAGCACGGAGCTCACCGGGTCCAGGAGCCCGGACGACGCGAGCTCAGCCGCCGCCGATGCGCGACGCACGAGCTGGGTGTCCAGGGCCGCGCGCGAGGCCGCGACCTTGCGGTGCAGGCGGTCGAGGCGGCTCGCGGCGAGCCACAGCCACCACAGCAGGAGCAGGAGCGCCGCGACGACGACGACCGTCAGCTCGGACCAGGTCACCGCGTGTGCCCCGGCTCGCCGGCGCGCACCGAGGCCGGGTCCTCGCGGACGCGCACCCGCGGGCTCGTGCCGGCCAGCACCATCTCGTAGACGGTGAGCACCTGGTGGGTCACCGCGGACCAGTCGTAGCGCCGCACGACGGCGCTCGCCCGCTCGGACGTGCGCCGGCGCAGCTCGGGGTCGGCCAGCACGCGGTTCAGCGTCGCGGCCAGGTCCGCCGCGTCCCCCGTGCGGAACAGCGTGCCGGCCTCGCCCTCGTCGAGGACCCGGCGGAAGGCGCCCAGGTCGCTCGCGACCACGGCCGCCCCCGCACTCATCGCCTCGACCAGCACGATCCCGAAGCTCTCCCCGCCGGTGTGCGGCGCGCAGTACACGTCGACGGACGCGAGGAGCCGGGCCTTGTCCTCGTCCGAGACCGCGCCGAGGAAGGTGACCGAGCGCGCGTGGTCGCCGAGCGCCTCGGCGGCCTCGGTCGCGCCGGTCTCGCCGTGGCCGGCCACGAGGAAGCGCGCGCCGGGGTGCCGCGCGAGGACCGCCGGGATCGCCTCCGTGAGCACGGGCAAGCCCTTGCGCGGCTCGTCGAGGCGTCCGAGGAACGCGATCGTGGGCGCCTCGGGCGTCCCCGACCAGCGAGGGTCCGGCTCGGCGTCCGCGAAGGTGTCGACGTAGACGCCGTTGGGGATGACCACGGCGTCGCCGCCCATGTGCTCGACGAGCGTGCGCCGGGCGTCCTCGGAGACCGCGATCCGCGCGGAGATCTTCTCGAGGCTGGAGCGCACGACGGGGTACGCCATCTGCAGGGCGCGCGAGCGGATGAGCGCGGTGTGGAACGTCGCCACGATCGGTCCCGACGCGATCCACAGCGCGAGCATGCCGAGGCTCGGGGTCACCGGCTCGTGGAGGTGCAGGACGTCGAAGTCCCCCGCCTCGAGCCACCTGCGCACGCGTCGCGCGCTCACCGGGCCGAAGATCATGCGCGCGACCGCGCCGTTGTAGCGGACCGGGATCGCCCGGCCGGCGGGCGTGATGTAGTCGGGCACCGGGGTGTCGTCGTCGGCGGGTGCGAGCACGGAGACGACGTGGCCCTGCCGCTGGAGCGCCTCGGCCAGGTCGCGGACGTGGAACTGGACGCCGCCCGGCACGTCGAAGGAGTACGGGCAGACCAGCCCGATCCGCAGGCTCGCGCTCACCCGGTCACCTCGGTCGCCGGCAGCCGGGCAGGGTCGAGGTCCGACACGAAGACCCGCTGGAGCATGTGCCAGTCGGCGGGGTGCTCGGCGATGTCGGCGCCCAGCACGTCGACCCAGGCCTGCGTGAGGTGCGCCACCCGGTCGCGTCGCGGCACCTCGTCGCCTGCGGTCACCTGCGGGTGGAACGCCAGCACGATGCCCCAGCGCGCGCCCGCGGCCCGACGGCGCGCGCCACGCAGCCG
>CAUQTR010000370.1:0-3128 GCA_963521045.1 uncultured Actinotalea sp. | reverse complement strand
CCACCGTGTTGCGCACGAAGCCGTACGGCGTGGGCGGCGCGGTCGCGCCGAGCAGGCCCGTGCCGACCAGTCCCGCGGACAGCACCGAGGCCGCCGCGCTGGCGGTCTCGCCCGCCGTCACCTGCCGGGTCGGCAGGTCGAGCCCGTCGCCGTCATCGCGTGGCACGCACAGCACCGCGCCCTCCCGTACCGCGAGCAGCCGCACCAGGCACATGGGCTCGGGAACGGGGGCACCCGGGGCCAGCACGACGTCGGCCCGCCCACCGGGCGGCAGCCACGGGGCGTCCGGCACGGCCCGGAGCACCACCCCACCCGTCACGTGCCCGAACCTAGCCCGCACCGGGCCGCGCTCCGGCGAACGACGGCGCGCTCGACCCGGACCCGGGTGTGCCTCGACCGGACGGATGTTCAGCGCGGAGGGGGCGCGGTTGCACCGAACGGGTGAGTGGGGCAGCGCCCCCGACGACGCCCTGATGACCGCTCCCTATGCTGAGCCCGGCACACCCCGACGCCCACGGATGGGTCGTGCGCCCGAGCCGGTCGTCGCCGCACCGGACGTCGCCGAGTCAGGAGACCACCGTGACGACCCCCTCCGGCCCAGCCGCGCGCCCGTCGTCGACGCCATGGGGACGCCCGGCCCGGCCCCGCCCGCGACTGCGGGGTCTCGCGGTGGCCCTGAGCCTGGCGCTCTCGCTGCTGGCTGCACCGCTCCAGGCGCAGCCAGCAGCCGCGGAGGAGGGGGGGACGATCTCCGGACGGGTCACCTTTCCCGCAGGCGTGGATCCCAGCCGGATGGCGGAGGTGACGATCCTCGTCATCGACCCGGCGGACGGGTGGAGCCCTTTCGTCCACGGTGTCGGTGCGGACGGCTCCTACTCCATCGAGTCGTTCCCCGGCACCTACGCGGTCCAGGTCCGTGCGCCGGCCGACCTCGAGCTCGCCGTCGAGTACTACGGGAACGCGTACTCCTTGAGCCGCGCGCAGCTCGTCACCGTCACCGAGGGCCGCACGACCACAGGCATCGACGTGCAGCTGGACGTCGGCGGATCGATCTCCGGCCTGGTCTCGGGGCCGGCCGGGCCGGACGGCCGCTGGTACGTCACAGCGCGGGGTGCGCCCGACCGCGGGGACCACGGTGTCACACCGGCGCCGGACGGCACCTACCGGATCAGCGGCCTGGCGCCGGGCGACTACACGGTGCAGTTCAACGGTCCCTCCGTCAGGTTCTGGCAGGACGCGGTCCGCGTCGAGGACGCGACCCTCGTCCCCGTCGCGCTGGGGCGCGCCTCCACCCTGAACCCCTCGCTCAAGCACGACGCCTACCTCTCGGCCTCGGCCAGCCCCACCGTGACCACGGTGGGTGAGCCCGTCGAGGTGCTGGTGTCCGCCGTTCCGCGCCACGGCTTCGGGACTGTCGTGAGCGGGACGGTCGAGTTCGTCGGCTCCAGCGGTGTGCTCGCACGTGCCGTGCTCGACGACGCCGGCTCGGCCCGCGCCACGATCACGGGGCTGCCTGCCGGGCACCACGCGATCACCGCACGCCTGGTCGAGAACGCCACGTACTACGGCTCCGCGGCACCTGAGGTGGTGGTCAGCGTGGGCACGAGCCAGCCCCCGGTCGTCACCCGGGTCCTGCCCGGCGGCTCCGCGGCGGATGCCTACGTGCCGGAGATCACGATCCTCGGGTCCGGCTTCACCCGGGACGCCACGGTGCGCATCGGCGGCATCGAGTTCCTCTACCCGACCGTGCACTCGCCGAACCAGATCAGCCTCCACGGCAGGGCGGTGCCGGCCGGCACGCATGCGGTCACCGTCACCACCGCGCGCGGCTCGAGCCCCGCTGCTCCGGCGGCGACCTACACGGGGTGGACCGCGCAGCCGCCCCCGGGCTTCGTCAGCGTCGAGCCGGTCCGCGTGCTCGACGTGCACCGTGTCCCTGCCGAGCAGGTCGGCTGCGTGCAGGTCGCCGGGACGAAGGGCATCCCGTCCGAGGCGACCGGGGTCGCCGTGACCGTCACCAGCGCGGCCCCCACGGGCCCCGGGCACGTCGTCGTCTTTCCCGACACCGCGGGGGACGGCTCGACCGCAGTCCCCGGCACGTCGACCGTCAACTACGAGCAGGGCCTCGACGTCGCCAACGGCACTTTCCTGGCGCTCCCACCGAGCGGGCGGCTCTGCTACGTCTCGCGGGGTGCGGCGTCGACCCGCATCGCGATCGACGTCAGCGGCTTCACGACCAGCGACTCCGGATTCGTCCTGGGGACGCCGGACCGCCTGCACGACACCCGCAGGACGGGCGTCCCGGCAGCGCCGGGCACGGTGACGCAGGTCCAGGTCGCCGGGCTCGCCGGAGTGCCCGTGGGCGCGCAGTCGGTGATCGTCAACGTCACCGCGACCGAGGTCGGCTCCCCGGGCAACCTGCGGCTCTTTCCCAGCGGCACCGCGATCCCCGGTGTCTCGAGCCTGAACTTCGCACCGGGTCGGGACAAGGCGAACACCACCGTCGTCCGGCTCTCCCCCGAGGGGCGCCTGTCGTACTTCTCGGACACTGCCGGGCCCGCGCACATCATCCTGGACGTCGTCGGCTTCGTCATGGCCGAGCCGGACTACACCCCTGCGTCCGCCCGCCTGCTCGACACCCGCGCGGCGGGGCCGCAGGGGCTGACGCCGGGCCGCGTGCTGTCCGTCGACCTGCTGCGCTCCACGTCTCCTACGGGGTTCACGCTGCCGGCGACGGCCACGACGGCGCTCCTCAACGTGGTCGCCGTCGCACCGCCGATGCTCGGTCACCTCCGCGTCTACCCCGCCCGGTCCGGCGACGCCCCTCCGGGCGTCTCCAACCTCAACTACATCCCCGGCCGGGACGTCTCCAACCTCGTGGTGGTCGACCTCACCGCGGGTCACGGGGTCGTCGACCTGTACTCGGAGAACTCTCCGGCCCACGTCGTCATCGACCTGGTGGGCTACACGACCCGCTGACCCGGACGGCCTGGAGCTCCGTCGCCGCATGGCGTATCCGGCCGTCGTCGGCGCGCCCCCGCTCACGCGCGCCTCGCCGCCCGTGATGCTCGTCGCGTGAGCCACGACCACGCGCCCGCCGCCGCGACCCGCCGCACCCGGCTGCTGCT
>CAUQTR010000369.1:0-3128 GCA_963521045.1 uncultured Actinotalea sp. | reverse complement strand
GCGCAGCTGGGCATCGGCGTCCTCGTCCGGCAGCGCGCTGTGCGGCGCGCGCCCCACGAGCAGGCTCTCCCCCGACCCGAGCACCACCGTCGGCACGCCGACGCCGCGCAACGTCACCCTGAGCACGATCCCCCTCGACTGCCGACCAACCGCCCGACCGCGACCGCTGCGACGGGCCGGCTCCACCGTCCCACGCCACGGCGTCCGCGGACGCGCGCCACCCTACTTCGGCGCGGGTCAGCGCAGCAGCGACATCGCCATGCGCCGGTAGGTGTGCCGCCGCCCGCGGATCGCGATGCCGTACGCCAGCAGGTTCTCCGGCAGGGCGATGCCGAACAGGCCGCAGTCGCCGAGGTGGTGGATGTCCGTGCCGGTCATCTTCGACATCAGCGCGATCCGCCGGATCGTGTCCACGTCGGCCCCCTCCTGCGAGGTGCCGACCGTCGTCATCGTCAGCGCACCGGCGGCGTGCACCGTCTCCACCCACTCCCGGACCTGCGCCTCGTGGCAGCCGGGCACCGTCCCCGGTGCAGGCAGCAGCACGACGTCCGCACCGGCCGCGACGAACCCCTCGAGCGACCGGTCGTCGACGATCCGGCCACCCGCCTGCGACGCGCTGCCGGCCGCGTGCATGCGTCCCGCCATGAGGACGGCGTCCGGCGCGGCCTCCCGGGTCGCGCCCACCGCCCGCGCGAGCGAGTCGTTGGTGACGCCCATGCCCGGGTTGCCGGTCAGGACGATCGCGTCGACGCCGAGCGCTACCGCCGCGGCGACGTTCTCCGGCGTCGCCAGCCGGCCGGACGTGCCGCCCGGGCCGAAGTGGTCGTCGGTCAGGCGGTCGGCCTGCGGGTCGACGGGTTCGAGGTTCACCGCGACCAGCCGACCGGTGAGGCGCTTGACCTCGCGCACGACGTCGGCCGCGTCGGCGACCTCGATCGCGTGGACCGCCGGGCGCCGCACGTCGAGCAGGTTGAGGACGACGACGTCCGCACCCATCGCCGCGGCGACCTCCGGGTTGCTGACGTCGTGGACCGCGGCCATGGCGGGGGCGATGATCTCCGCCGCGAGCACCCGCCCCTCGCTGGCACGGATCGAGGCGAGCACGTCCTCGCGCCCGTAGGTGGCCAGCTCGCGTGCGGTGGTGTCGAGCAGTCGCTTGGTCATACGGCCCCCTCCGGTGCGGCCGCGTGCGGCCGGGCGAGCTGTCAGACGAGCACGGCGCCCTTCGACGCCGACTGCACGAGCTTGGCGTACTTGGCCAGGACGCCGCGCGTGTACGTGGGCGGCAGCGGCTCCCAGCCCTCGGCACGCGCCGCCAGCTCGGTCGCGTCGACGAGCACGTCGAGGGTGCCGTTCGCGACGTCCAGACGGATGCGGTCGCCGTCGCGGACGAACGCGATCGGGCCGGCGTCGACGGCCTCGGGTGCGACGTGCCCGACGCACAGGCCGGTCGTGCCGCCCGAGAACCGGCCGTCGGTGAGGAGCAGCACGTCCTTGCCGAGCCCGGCACCCTTGATCGCACCGGTGATCGCGAGCATCTCGCGCATCCCGGGCCCGCCCTTGGGGCCCTCGTACCGGATCACGACGACGTCGCCCGCGACGATCGTGCCGTCCTCGAGGGCGTCCATCGCGGCGCGCTCGCGCTCGAAGACGCGGGCGGTCCCCTCGAACACGTCGGAGTCGAAGCCGGCGCTCTTGACGACCGCGCCGTCGGGCGCGAGCGAGCCGTGCAGGATCGTGATGCCGCCCGTGCGGTGGATCGGGTTGTCGAGCGCGCGCAGGATCTTGCCGTCCGGGTCCGGAGGAGCGATGTCGGCGAGGTTCTCGGCGACGGTCTTCCCCGTCACGGTGAGGCAGTCGCCGTGCAGCAGACCCGCGTCGAGGAGCGCCTTCATGATCACGGGCACGCCGCCGATGCGGTCGACGTCGTTCATCACGTAACGGCCGAACGGCTTGAGGTCGCCGAGGTGAGGCACCCGGGCCGCGACGCGCTGGAAGTCCGCGAGCGTGAGGTCCACCTCCGCCTCGTGCGCGATCGCGAGCAGGTGCAGCACGGCGTTGGTCGAGCCGCCGAACGCCATGACCACCGCGATCGCGTTCTCGAACGCCTCCTTGGTCATGATCTGGCGCGCGGTGATCCCGCGGCGCAGCAGCTCGACGACGGCCTCGCCCGAGCGCACCGCGAACTGGTCCCGCCGGCGGTCGGCCGACGGCGGCGCGGCCGAGCCGGGCAGGGACATACCCATCGCCTCGGCGACCGACGCCATGGTGTTCGCGGTGTACATGCCGCCGCAGGCGCCCTCGCCGGGGCAGATGGCGCGCTCGATCCGGTCGACGTCCTCGCGGCTCATCAGGCCGCGTGCGCACGCCCCGACCGCCTCGAAGGCGTCGATGATCGTCACGTCCTTCTCGGTGCCGTCCGTGAGCTTGACGAACCCGGGGGCGATGGAGCCCGCGTAGAGGAAGACCGAGGCGAGGTCGAGGCGCGCCGCGGCCATGAGCATGCCCGGCAGGGACTTGTCGCAGCCCGCGAGCAGCACGGACCCGTCGAGGCGCTCGGCCTGCATGACGGTCTCGACGCTGTCGGCGATGATGTCGCGGCTCACGAGCGAGAAGTGCATGCCCTCGTGGCCCATCGAGATCCCGTCCGAGACGGAGATCGTGCCGAACTCGAGCGGATACCCGCCGCCGGCGTGCACGCCGTTCTTCACGGCCTTGGCGAGGCGGTCGAGCGACAGGTTGCACGGCGTGATCTCGTTCCACGAGCTCGCGACGCCGATCTGCGGCTTGGCGAAGTCCTGGTCGCCCATGCCGACCGCGCGGAGCATGCCCCGCGACGCGGTCGCCTCCAGGCCGTCGGTCACCGTCCGGCTGCGGGGCTTGATGTCGACGGCGTCGGTGCTCGGGAGCGTGTCGGTCATGGCTCCGGATCCTAGGCGCGGCGAGGCGGTCGCTGCGGCCCGGGCCGAGGGTCGGACATCTGAACCGGTCACCGGGTGACGAGCCCGGCCCCGCCGTCCGACGTCCTCAGTCGCGGGCCTGCCACGTGCACAGGCACGCCTCGTTGCCCTCGGGGTCGGCGAGGACCCAGAAGGCCGGCGCCCGGCGGTCGCTGAGCAGCCGCCCGC
>CAUQTR010000368.1:0-3133 GCA_963521045.1 uncultured Actinotalea sp. | reverse complement strand
GCCCGCCCGAGGCGGTGCGTCCCGACGACGACGAGCTCGGCGCGGCGCGAGCGCTCGCCCAGCGCGTACGTGGCCGTCGCGCCCTCGACGTGCGTGGCCACGGGGACGTCGGGCCACGACTCGCGGACCCGCGCGGCGGCCTTCTCGACGAGCTCGTGCGCACCCTCGCGGATCCGGTCGTCGAACATCGCGTCGAACGGGGTCGTGGGGTAGCCGATGGCGTGCACGAGGTCGAGCCGGAGGCGTCGGTCGTGCGCCGCCTGCGCCGCCCACAGCAGGGCGAGCGTGCTCGAGGCCGTGCTGTCCACCCCGACGACGATGGTCCTGGTCTGCGTGCTCATCGCGTCCTCCCGGAGGTCCGGGGCCGCGGCGGTCGGACGGCGTGCGGGTCGTCTGCCCCGCGGTCCTGTCCCTCCACCGTGCGCCCCGGGGGTGGAGGTCGGCCAGGGCCCAACGTCCCGGCCTCCGTCGAACCGGCCCCGGGTATCGCCGCCGACCAGCGTTATTGATAACGAGTCTCATGTCGAATAGTGTCACCGCGACATCCCACCCGCACCCGGAGGACCACCCATGCCCACGACCACCCGACGACGCCCGCTCCGGGCGCTCGCTCTCCTCACGCCCCTCGCGCTCCTCGGCGCGTGCGCCGGGGCAGCCCCCGCCGCCGCACCCGACGAGGCGGCATCCCCGCCCGAGACCGAGGAGACCGACGTCAGCGAGGCGGCCACCGCGTCCCCCCGCCTCGTGCTCACCTACGACGGCGGCATCCAGGTGCTCGACGCCACCACGCTCGAGCTGGTCCACGACATCGAGCTCGACGGCTTCACCCGCCTCAACGCCGCGGGCGACGGGCGGCACGTCCTCGTCACGACCGACGGCGGCTTCCGGGTGCTGGACGCCGGCACGTGGGCCGAGGCGCACGGGGACCACGCGCACCACTACGTCGCCGAGCCTCTCCTGACCGACGTCGTCTGGCCGGCCGAGCAGCCGGGCCACGTCGTGGTGCACGAAGGGCGCACGGTGCTGTTCGACGACGGGACGGGCCGGGTCGTCTCCTTCCCGTCCGCCGAGGTGGCCGAGGGGCCGGACGCCGCGCACGAGGTCCGCGAGCTCACCACGCCCGAGGCGCACCACGGCGTGGCCGTCGAGCTCTCCACCGGCGCGTTCGTCGTGTCCGAGGGCACGGAGGAGGCCCGCACCGGGACGCGCGTGCTGGACGCCGACGGCGTCCAGGTCGGCACGTCCGACCAGTGCCCGGGGGTGCACGGTGAGGCCGTCGCCGCCGACGAGGCCGTCGTCATCGGCTGCGAGGACGGCGCGCTGATCCACCAGGGCGCGACGATCACCAAGGTGCAGAGCCCGGACCCGTACGGGCGGATCGGCAACCAGGCCGGCACCGAGGCGTCCCCGGTCGTCCTCGGCGACTACAAGAGCGACCCCGATGCCGAGCTCGAGCGGCCCACCCGCATCTCCCTCATCGACACGCGCACCGGCGGCCTGCGGCTCGTCGACCTGCCGGCCAGCTACACGTTCCGCTCCCTGGCCCGCGGCGACGCCGGCGAGGCGCTCGTGCTGGGGACCGACGGCGCCCTGCACGTCGTCGACCCCGAGACCGGGGCCCTCGTGCGCTCGGTCCCCCTCATCGCGGCCTGGACCGAGCCCGACGAGTGGCAGGAGCCCCGTCCGGCACTCGTGGTGCTCGACGGCACCGCGTACGTGACCGACCCCGCGACCAGCTCGGTGCTCGCCGTCGACGTCGAGACCGGCGAGGTGTGGCAGCGCGCCGAGCTCACCGTGACGCCCAACGAGATCGCCGCGGCGTCGGGCGAGGGCGAGCACGAGCACGAGCACGAGCACTGACACGGGAGGTCGGCGCCCCAGCGGGGCGCCGCCGAGCCATGCGCGGCGCCGGGGTCCCACCCCGGCGCCGCGCTCCGCGAGGATGAGCCCGTGCCCCGCCTCGACCGCGTCACTGCGCTCCTCACCGCCGTCCTCCTGCCGCTCGCCCTCGCGACCGCCGTCGCCCTGGTGACGCTGTGGCCGAGCGGCGAGCGGCAGGTCACGGACGTCGCCGCCGAGGGGGCCGAGTACGTCACCGCGCGCGTGACGGCCGCGGACACGCAGGAGTGCACGGGGCTGAACGAGGACCGCCTGCCGGACGGGACGGTGCCCGAGACCGTCGGCTGCACGCGGGTCACGGCGACCGCGCCCGACGGCGCACGGGTCGACGTCTGGGCGCCGGCGACGGTCTCGCCGGCGGACGTGCCGCCGGGCACCCGGATCGTGCTCGCGCGCTACGCCGCGACGGACGGCGAGCCCGAGGTGTGGGTGTGGCACGACCTCGAGCGGTCGGTGCCCCTCCTCGCGCTCACGGCCGCGTTCGCGCTGGTCGTCGTCGCCGTCGCGCGCCTGCGCGGGCTGCGCGCGCTCGTGGGCCTCGCACTCGCGTTCGCCGTCATCGGCGCGTTCATGCTCCCGGCACTGCTCGAGGGGCGCGACGGGCTCGTCGTCGGGCTCGTCGGCTCCTCCGCGATCATGTTCGTCGTCCTCTACCTCGCGCACGGCTTCTCCCGCCGCACGACGACGGCGCTGCTCGGCACCCTGGCCGGGCTGGGCCTGACCGCGGCGCTCGGCGCGCTCGCCGCCGACGCGGCGCACCTCACCGGCATGGCGACCGAGGAGAGCTACCGCCTCGCGCAGTACACCGGGAGCCTCGGCGGCTCGGGCCTGCAGGGCCTGTTCCTGTGCGGCGTCGTGCTCGCCGGGCTCGGCGTGCTCAACGACGTCACGATCACCCAGGCATCCGCCGTGTGGGAGCTGCGGGCCGCCGACCCCGCGGCGGGGCGGCGCGAGCTGTTCGTGCGCGGCATGCGCATCGGCCGCGACCACATCGCCTCGACCGTCTACACGATCGCCTTCGCCTACGCGGGCGCCGCGCTGCCCGTGCTGCTGCTGCTCGAGGTCTACGGCCTCCCGCTCGCCCAGACGATCGGCAGCGGCGAGTTCGCCGAGGAGATCGCGCGGACGCTGGTCGGCTCGATCGGGCTCGTGCTCGCCATCCCGCTGACCACGGTCATCGCCGCCGTCGTCGTGACCGCCGGGCCGGCCCACGGGCGCCGGGTCGCGGGGGGCC
>CAUQTR010000367.1:0-3134 GCA_963521045.1 uncultured Actinotalea sp. | reverse complement strand
CTCGCGGGCAGGGCGCCCGGACGGCCGCCGCGGCGACGCGGCCTTCCCGGGCACCGCGCGGTGCCGTACCTCTTCCTCGTGCCCGCGCTGCTGCTCGAGCTGGCGGTGCACTTCGGCCCGATGGCGGCCGGTGTCGCGATGAGCACCATGCGACTCACCCAGCTCCAGCTGGCGCGGTGGTGGGAGGCGCCCTGGGTGTGGTTCGAGAACTACGAGGTCCTCGTCGACGGCTCGCAGCCGGTGAGCGCGTCGCTCCTGCACTCGTTCGGCGTCACGCTGGGCTACACGCTCGTCGTCGTGGGCGTCTCGTGGCTGCTCGGGCTGGCCGCGGCGATCTCCCTCCAGGGGGTCCGGCGCGGCCGCGGGGCCCTGCGCACGCTCTTCCTCGTGCCGTACGCCCTGCCCGTCTTCGCCGGTGTCATCACGTGGCGCTTCCTCCTGCAGCGCGACAACGGGATGCTCAACCACGTCCTCGTCGACCAGCTCGGGCTGCTCCAGGAGAACGCCTTCTACCTCATCGGCCCGAACTCGTTCTGGTCGCTGTGCATCGTCGCGATCTGGCGCGACTGGCCCTTCGCCTTCCTCATGATCATGGCGGCGCTGCAGTCGATCCCCGCCGAGATCTACGAGGCGTCGGGGATGGACGGCGCGGGCCCGTGGCGGCAGCTGCGCCAGATGACCCTGCCGCTCATCGCGCCGGTCAACCAGGTCCTCGTCCTGATCCTCATCCTGCGCTCGTTCCGCGACTTCGAGACGCCCTACGTGCTCTTCGGCGGCAGCGCCCCCGAGGAGGCACGACTGGTGAGCATCGAGATCTACCGGAACTCGTTCGTCACCTTCAACTTCGGCCTCGGCTCGGCGATGAGTGTGCTCCTGCTGCTGTTCCTGCTCGTCGTGACCGGTCTCTACCTCTTCCTCACCCGACGGAGGCAGTCATGATCACCGATACCCGCGGGTACCGCCTCTTCCGCCGGGTGACGATGGTCGCCCTCACCCTCTTCGTCGGTGCGCCGCTGTTCGTCATGGTCAGCACGGCCCTCAAGCCGTTGCGCGAGGTGCAGCACGAGTTCCGCTGGATCCCGAGCACCCTGACGATCCAGCCCTTCGTCGACATGTGGTCGACCGTGCCGCTCGCGCGCTACTTCATCAACTCGCTGGTGGTCGCCGGCGCCGCGACCGCGCTGTCCGTGACGGTGGCGATCTTCGCCGCGTACGCGGTGAGCCGGTGGCGCTTCCGTGGCCGGGAGGCCTTCCGGCTGGCGGTGCTGTCGACCCAGATGTTCCCCGGGATCCTCTTCCTGCTGCCGCTGTTCCTGCTCTTCGTCCTGGTGGACCGGCTGACCGGGCTCACCCTGGTCGGCACCCGTCCCGGCCTGATCCTCACCTACCTGACCTTCGCGCTGCCCTACGCGATCTGGATGCTCGTGAGCTACTTCGAGACGATCCCGCGCGAGCTCGACGACGCCGCGAAGGTCGACGGGTGCGGACCCGTCGGGGTGCTGCTGCGGGTGCTCCTGCCGGCGGCGCGCCCGGTCGTCGTCGCCGTCTCGATCTTCTCGTTCATGCTCGCGTGGAGCGAGGTCCTGTTCGCCTCCGTGCTGAGCGACAGCGACAGCCGCACGATCGCCGTCGGGCTGCAGTCCTACGCGAGCGAGGCGAACGTCTACTGGAACCAGGTCATGGCGGCCTCGCTCGTGGTGTCGATCCCGATCGTCGTCGCGTTCCTGGCGCTCCAGCGGCACATCACCGCAGGCGTGACGGCAGGGGCCGTGAAGTGAGCGGCCGGCTGACGGACGGCCGGCTCGCCGCGCGGCCGTCGCCGCTCCTGGTCGAGCACGTCAACGCGGTCGAGCTCGAGGACGAGCTGCGCGACCTCGACGCGTTCGTGCAGATCGACCTCGCGCACGCGCTCATGCTCACCCGCCAGGGCGTCTTCGAGCCCGAGCAGGGCAGGTCCGTGGTCGCGGCCCTCCTCGACCTGCTCGACGGGCGCCCCGGGGCGCGGCTCGCGGGCGACCCCGAGATCGGCACCATCACGCTCCAGATCGAGCGCTACCTCGAGGAGCGGTGCGGGCCGGGCGGCCTCGACATCCAGCGCGCCCGCAGCCGGATCGACCAGAACGCCACCGGTCTGCGGATGGCCGACCGCGGGGGTGCGCTCGTGGTGCTCGAACAGCTCGTCCGCCTCGGCGAGGTGCTCCTCGAGGCCGGGGACGAGCACGACGCCGTGCTGATCCCCGGCTACACCCACCTCCAGCACGCCCAGCCGACGACGCTGGGCCACTACCTCAACGCCCACTACTGGTCGACGTCGCGCAACGTGTCCCGGCTGCTCGGCACGTACGCGCGGATCAACGAGTGCCCGCTCGGAGGTGCCGCGCACAGCGGCACGTCGTGGCCGATCGACCGCGACCTCACGGCGCGGTACCTCGGGTTCGACCGTGCCGTCCGCAACGCGCGGGACGCCGGGATGTCCGCGTTCGACGCCGGGGCGGAGCTCGCCGGGACGCTCGGCCTCACGCTCTCGGGTCTGAGCCGGTGCGCGTCGGACCTGTACTTCTGGGCGTCCTCCGAGGTGGGTCTCGTCCGGCTGCACCCGTCCCTCTGCGGGACGTCGAGCATGATGCCGCAGAAGCGGAACCCGATCGCGCTCGAGCGGGTCCGTGCCCTGGCCGGCGACGCCGCCGGCTGGCAGGCGAGCCAGCTCGGGCTGCTGCACTTCGCGACGTCCACCGACGCGGACCAGGGCTACGTCCGCAACCGGCTCCCGGCCTACTCCGCCGAGACGGCGGGCGCCGTCGCCCTGCTGAGCGAGGCCGTCGCCACGCTCGAGGTCGACGTCGACGGTCTCGCCGCGTCTGCCGGGCGTGGCTGGTCGACCTCGAGCGCCCTGGCCGACGACCTCGTGCTCCACCACGGCGTGAGCTACCGGGTGGCCCACGAGGCGGTGGCCCGCCTCGTGACGGCGCACGAGGCGACCGGTGGCTCCGGGCCGGTCGCACCGGAGCTCGTCGCCGAGCACCTGCCCGGGTACACCGCGACGACGCTGGCGCTGGTGCTGGACCCGGGCCGGTTCGTCGAGAGCCGGACGAGCGCGGGCGCGACGGCACGAGCCCGCCGGGTCGAGCTGGCGG
>CAUQTR010000366.1:0-3146 GCA_963521045.1 uncultured Actinotalea sp. | reverse complement strand
GATCGGCACCGACACCGGCGGCTCGATCCGCCAGCCGGCCGCCGTCACGGGCACGGTCGGCGTCAAGCCGACCTACGGCGGGGTCTCGCGCTACGGCCTCATCGCGCTCGCCTCGAGCCTCGACCAGGCCGGCCCCGTGACGCGCACCGTCCTGGACGCCGCCCTGCTGCACGAGGTGATCGGGGGCCACGACCGCCGCGACTCCACGTCGCTGCCCGACCCGGTGGGCCCGTTCGTCGAGTCCGCGCTGCGCGGGCGCTCGGGCGACCTCACCGGCGTGCGCGTCGGCGTCGTCACCGAGCTCGACGGCGAGGGGTACCAGGACGGCGTGCGTGCGCGCTTCGAGGAGTCCCTCGAGCTGCTGCGCGGTGCGGGTGCCGAGGTCGTCGAGGTGTCCTGCCCGCACTTCGAGTACGCGCTCGCCGCGTACTACCTCATCCTGCCGAGCGAGGCGTCGAGCAACCTCGCCAAGTTCGACGGCATGCGCTTCGGGCTCCGGGTCGTCCCGGAGGACAACCCGACGGCCGAGCGCGTCATGGCGGCGACCCGCGGCCAGGGGTTCGGCGACGAGGTCAAGCGCCGCATCATCCTCGGCACGTACGCCCTGTCCGCCGGGTACTACGACGCCTACTACGGCAGCGCCCAGAAGGTCCGCACGCTCGTCCAGCGGGACTTCTCGGCCGCGTTCGAGCAGGCCGACGTCCTCGTCTCGCCGACCGCGCCCACGACGGCGTTCCGGCTGGGCGAGAAGCTCGACGACCCGCTCGCGATGTACCTCAACGACGTCGCGACGATCCCGGCGAACCTCGCCGGCGTGCCGGGCCTGTCCGTGCCCAACGGCGTGTCCGACGACGGCCTGCCCGTCGGCTTCCAGGTGCTCGCCCCGGCGCGCGCCGACGAGCGCCTCTACCGGGTCGGGGCGGCGCTCGAGGCGCTGCTCGAGGCCCGCTGGGGCGGACCGCTGCTCGACCGTGCACCCGAGGTCCCGACGACGCGTCCCACCGGCGCAGCAGAAGGGAGCGCCCGATGAGCGCCCACCCCGCCACCGCCCTGGTGGACTACGACGACGCCGTCGCGCGGTACGACCCGGTGATCGGCATCGAGGTCCACGTCGAGCTCGGCACGGCGACGAAGATGTTCGACGCCGCCCCGACCGAGTTCGGCGCCGAGCCGAACACCCAGGTCACGCCGGTCTCGCTCGGCCTGCCCGGGTCGCTGCCGGTGCTCAACCGGGCCGCGGTCGAGTCGGCCATCAAGATCGGCCTGGCGCTCAACTGCCAGATCGCCGAGGTGTGCCGGTTCGCGCGCAAGAACTACTTCTACCCGGACGTGCCGAAGAACTTCCAGACCTCCCAGTACGACGAGCCCATCGCGTTCGACGGGTACCTCGACGTCGAGCTCGCGGACGGGACCGTGGTGCGCGTCGAGATCGAGCGGGCGCACATGGAGGAGGACGCCGGCAAGAACACCCACGTCGGCGGAGCGACGGGGCGGATCCACGGCGCGGAGTACTCGCTCGTCGACTACAACCGCGCCGGCATCCCGCTCGTGGAGATCGTCACGCGTCCCATCACCGGCATGGGCGAGCGCGCGCCCGAGGTGGCGCGCGCGTACGTCCAGACGCTGCGGGACATCTTCCGCGGCCTGGGCGTCTCGGAGGCCCGGATGGAGCGCGGCAACGTGCGCGCGGACGTCAACCTCTCGCTGCGGCCCACGCCCGAGTCGCCCCTGGGCACCCGGACCGAGACCAAGAACGTCAACAGCTTCCGGTCCGTCGAGCGCGCGGTGCGGTACGAGGTCTCGCGCCAGGCCGGCGTCCTCGACGCGGGCGGCACCGTGATCCAGGAGACGCGCCACTGGCACGAGGACACGGGGATCACCACGGCTGGGCGCGTGAAGTCCGACGCGGAGGACTACCGCTACTTCCCCGAGCCGGACCTCGTGCCCGTGGCGCCCAGCCGGGCCTGGGTCGAGGAGATCCGGGCGACCCTGCCCGAGGCGCCGGTCGCGCGGCGCCGCCGGCTGCAGGCCGACTGGGGCTACGCCGACGCCGAGATGCGCGACGTGGTCAACGCGGGCGCGATCGAGCTCATCGAGGCCACGGTGGCCGCCGGTGCCGCGCCCGCCGCGGCGCGCAAGTGGTGGATGGGCGAGCTCGCGCGGACGGCGAACACCGAGGGCGTCGAGCTCGCGGACCTGCCCGTGACGCCCGAGCAGATCGGGCAGCTCCAGGGCTTGGTGGACTCGGGTCGCATCAACGACAAGCTCGCCCGTCAGGTCCTCGCCGGGGTCCTCGCGGGGGAGGGGTCGCCCGAGCAGGTCGTGGCCGCCCGCGGGCTCGAGGTGGTCTCGGACGACGGCGCGCTGCTGGCCGCCGTCGACGAGGCGCTCGCCGCGCAGCCCGATGTCGTCGCGAAGATCCGCGGCGGCAACCTCGGCCCGGTCGGCGCCATCATCGGTGCCGTGATGAAGGCGACCCGTGGCCAGGCGGACGCCGCGCGCGTGCGCGAGCTGGTCCTCGAGCGCGTCGGCCAGGGCTGAGGCGGCGTCGTGGAGCCGACCGTCCTCGAGCCACCCGTCCTCGTCGGCGAGCTCGTGCGCCTGCGCCCGATCGGGCCGCAGGACGCGGAGCACATGTGGGAGATGCTGGAGGACCCCGAGGGCAACCGGATGACGGGCACCACGGCGGCGTTCACGCGCGAGCAGGTCGACGAGTGGTGCGCCACCGTCGCGGGCCGCGACGGCCGTCAGGACTGGGCCATCACGCACGGGAGCGACGAGTACCTCGGCGAGATCGTGCTCAACCAGATGGACGAGCACTCCCGCAGCGCCAACCTGCGGCTCGCCCTGCGGCCCGGGCAGCGCGGACGCGGCTTCGGCGGGGAGGCGATCGAGCTCGTGCTGGACCACGCGTTCGCCGACGCGCCCGGCCTCGGGCTGCACCGCGTCTCGCTCGACGTGCTGAGCATCAACCCGCGCGCCCTGATGCTCTACGAGAGCCTCGGCTTCGTCACCGAGGGGCGGCTGCGCGAGGCCCACCGCGACGGCGAGTACTGGTGCGACGTCATCCTCATGGGCGTGCTCGAGGACGACCACCGGGCCGCGCGCGCCGAGCAGGCCGCGATCCGCGAGGCCGACGCCGAGGC
>CAUQTR010000365.1:0-3152 GCA_963521045.1 uncultured Actinotalea sp. | reverse complement strand
GTCGCCCGGACCGCCGTCGTGCCGCCGGACGCTCGAGCCGCGGCGAACCTCCACCCGGGTGACGGTGCGGCCGAGCACGTGCCGCGCGAGGCCGTCGCGCACGGTCTCGACCTCGGGGAGCTCAGGCACCCTGCGCGACGGCGCCCGTGCGGGCCGGCTGCGGCGTCAGCTGCTCGAGCGCGCGGTACGCGGCGGAGGCGGCCTCCTGCTCGGCCACCTTCTTCGAGGGCCCGGCGCCCTCGCCCCGGACCTCGCCGCCGAGGACGATGCGGGCCGTGAACACGCGCGCGTGGTCGGGACCCTCACCCTCGCAGCGGTACTCCGGGGCACCCAGGTCCAGGCGTGCCGCGAGCTCCTGCAGCGAGGTCTTCCAGTCGAGCCCGGCGCCGAGGCCTGCGGCCACGCTCAGCGTGTCCTCGACGAGGCGCTCGACGAGACCGCGCGCCGGCTCGAGGCCGTGCGTGAGGTAGACCGCGCCGATGAGCGCCTCGAGCGTGTCCGAGAGGATCGAGTCCTTGTCCGGCCCGCCCGTCGCGAGCTCGCCCTTGCCGAGGAGCAGGTAGGCGCCGAGCCCGAGCTCGCGGGCGATCGCCGCCAGGGCGCGCTGCGAGACGGTGGCTGCACGCATCTTCGCGAGCTCGCCCTCGGAGAGGTCCGGGTGGCGGCGGTAGAGCGCCTCGGTCACGACGAGGCCGAGCACGGTGTCGCCGAGGAACTCGAGCCGCTCGTTCGCCGGGATCCCACCCGCCTGGGGGGCGACGGCCGGGGGGGCCAGCCCCAGCACGAGACGCTCGGGGCCCCGGGGCCCCCCGCGCTTCTCGACGAGCTGGGTGGCAGGTGTCGACGTCATCGGACGCTCACCTGCGGGCACGGCACGCGTCAGCGGGACTCGTGCTCGGTGCGGATGGCCTCGGCGTACTGCCGGCCGTTGTACGCGCCGCAGGCGGGGCACGCCACGTGCGGCAGCTTGTTCGCCTTGCAGCGGGGGCACGTCGTGAGGGTCGCGGCGGTCGTCTTCCACTGCGACCGACGCGCACGGGTGTTGCTGCGCGACATCTTGCGCTTCGGAACAGCCACGGCTAGCTCTCTTTCGTGTCGTCGAACATGCTCTTCACCCGGTCGAGCTCTGCCCACCGGGCGTCAATGACCTCGTGCGTGTGGTCCGCGTTCTCCGGGTCCGCCAGCCGCACCCCGCACTGGGGGCACAGGCCCGGGCAGTCCGGCATGCAGACCGGCAGGAACGGCAGTGCCGGCACCACCGTGTCCCGCAGCGCGGGCTCGAGGTCGACCAGGTCGCCCTCCAGCTCACGCACGTCCTCGTCCTCGTCGCCGTCC
Organism: uncultured Actinotalea sp.; assembly: GCA_963521045.1. Classification (GTDB taxonomy): domain Bacteria; phylum Actinomycetota; class Actinomycetes; order Actinomycetales; family Cellulomonadaceae; genus Actinotalea. Next base: position 1,817 of record CAUQTR010000365.1, on the reverse strand, counting down.
TCGACCGCGACGCGGGCGCGCTCAGGGTAGACGTACAGCTCCTGGACGTCGGCCTCGATCTCCTCGACGACCTCGGTCAGGCACCGTACGCACTCCCCGACGGCCCGGCCACCGACGGTGCCGGAGACCAGGATCCCCTCCATCACGGCCTCGAGCCTCAGGTCGAGGCGAAGGTCGTCACCGGCGGGGATGCCGATCACGGCGGTACCGAGCTCCTCCGGCGCAGGCACCGTGCGCTGCTCGCGTCGCATCGTCCCGGGACGCCGACCGAGCTCGTGCGTGTCGAGCACGTACGGAGATCGGGGGTCGAGGGTGAGCGGGCGCTCCACAGCGTCACGTCCTGGGTCGAGGGGTCTCGGTCCGCGCCATGAGCGGCAGGACCAACGGGCAATGCTACGGCATCGGCCAGGGCCTCCCAAACCACCGGTGGGACGCCGCGCGTCTGCTCGCCGCTCGGCTCAGACCTCGTCCTCGCCGAGCCGCTCGGCGAGCTTGGCCCGGCCTGCCTGCACCTGGCTGAGCACCTTGCCCAGGTCGATCTCGAAGTCGGCGAGCCGTCGGTCGCAGTAGTCGTCGGCGTCCCGGCGCATCGCCGCGGCGGTGCGCTCGGCCTCGGCCAGGATCTCGTCGGCGCGCACGCGCGCCGCGACGACGACCTGCTCGGAGCTGACGAGCTCCTCGGCCCGCTGACGTGCCGTCGCGATGACCTGCTCCGCCTGACCCTGAGCCGACGCGAGCACCTCGTCGGCGCCGGCGAGGACCTCGTCCGCCTGCGTCAGCTGGGTCGGCAGCACCGCGTACGCCTGGTCGAGCAGGTCGAGCACCTCGGCCTTGTTCACCAGGACGGACGACGACATGGGCATGGCCCGGGCGGACGCGAGCGTCTGCTCGAGCGCCTCGAGGATGCCCGTGAGGCCCTCGGGGCGCCCGGGGTCCAGGGCTCCTGCGGCGTCGTCCGGCGCGCGGTCCTGCGGGCTCCGGTGCTGGGGGACGTCCGTCATGGTGCCTCCGTCGTCGTGCGTGGTCACTCGTCCGTCGTCACTCGTCGTCGTCACTCGTGCGTCGAGGGTCGGGCCAGCCGTGCCGCCAGCGCGGCCGCGACGCCGGGCGGCACGAGGTCGTCCACCCGTCCGCCGTGCCGCGCGACGTCCTTGACCAGGGACGACGCGATGTGCGCCACCGCCCGGTCGGCGGGCAGGAAGACCGTCTCCACCCCGCTGAGGTGACGGTTCATCAGGGCCATGGGCAGCTCGGCGTCGTAGTCCGCGCCGTTGCGCAGGCCCTTGAGGAGCACCTGCGCGCCGACCTCGCGGCAGAAGTCGGCGAGCAGGCCGGGGACGGCGGCCACCCGCACGCCCGGGATGCCGGCCACCGCCTCGGTCGCGAGGGCCACCCGCTCGTCGAGCGGCAGCAGGGGCTGCTTGGTCGAGTTCGTCGCGACGGCGAGGACCACCTCGTCGAACAGCCGCGCACCGCGGCGCACGACGTCGAGGTGCCCCAGCGTCACGGGGTCGTAGGAGCCCGGGCAGACGGCGACGGTCACGCGGCCACCTTAGGACGCGGGCCGCTCCCCCGCCGGGTCTGCGTCGGCGAACCACAGCACGGTCTCGCCGTACCGGCGATCGTCGGAGCGCATGAGACCAGCGGGCCACGCGGGCTCGGGCGAACGGGTGGACCGCTCGACGACGACCAGGGCCCGCTCGTCGAGCAGCGGGGACAGCGCGGCGAGCACCGCCGCGAGGTCGTCCTCGGCGAGCTCGTACGGCGGGTCGACGAGCGCGAGGTCCACCGGGTCGCGCCGGTGCGCGAGGTGCGCC
>CAUQTR010000364.1:0-3156 GCA_963521045.1 uncultured Actinotalea sp. | reverse complement strand
GGGGGGGGTGGGGCGCGGGGGGGGGGTGGGGGGGGGGGCCCCCGGGGCGGGGGGGGACCCCCGCATCCCGCACCGCGGAGCGGCGGACCCGGCCCGAGGGACCAGGGCCGGCGACTCAGGCGCCAGGCCTCAGGCGGAGGTGACCACCAGGGCGACGTTGTGGCCGCCAAACCCGAACGAGTTGTTGACCGCGGCGATCTGGCCGTCGGGCAGGGCGCGCGGGGTGTCGCGCACGAGGTCGAGGACGAGGTCGGGGTCCGGCTGCTCGACGTTGATCGTCGGCGGGGCCTGGCGGTCGTGCAGCGCGAGGACGGTGAAGATCGTCTCAAGCGCACCGGCCCCGCCGAGGAGGTGGCCGGTCATCGACTTCGTGGCCGACAGCGCGACGCGGTCGGCGTCGGGACCGAGCACCGAGCGCACGCCGCGCGCCTCGATGAGGTCGCCGACGACCGTCGACGTCGCGTGCGCGTTGACGTGCACGACGTCGGACGACGAGATGCCCGCGTCGCGCATCGCGGCCTCCATCGCGGCGATCTGCCCGCGTCCCTCGGGCTCGGGGGAGGTGATGTGGTAGCCGTCGGAGCTCAGCCCCACGCCGGAGATGCGGGCGTACACACGGGCTCCGCGCGCTGCCGCGTGCTCGGCGCTCTCCAGGACGACGATGCCGGCGCCCTCGCCCAGCACGAACCCGTCACGCTGGGTGTCGTAGGGGCGCGACGCCCCGGCGGGGTCGTCGTTGCGGGTCGACAGCGTGCGCGACGCCGCGAACGCCGCGAGCGGCATCGGGTGGATCGCGGCCTCCGTGCCGCCGGCGACGACGACGTCGGCCCGGCCGGTCCGGATCATCTCGACCGCGTAGCCGATGGCCTCGGCGCCCGAGGCGCACGCGGAGACGAGCGCGTGGGCGCCGGCGCGGGCGCCGAGCTCGAGCTCGACGTAGGCCGCGGGGGAGTTCGGCATGAGCATGGGGACGGTCATCGGCAGCACCCGCCGGGCGCCCTTCTCGCGCAGGGTGTCCCACGCGTCGAGGGTCGTCCAGATGCCGCCGATCCCCGAGGAGACGACGGCGCCGAGGCGGACCGGGTCGATCTCGGGCGCGCCGGCGTCGGCCCACGCCTCGCGCGCCGCGACGATCGCGTACTGCGCGGAGGGGTCCATCCGCTTCATCTCGGGCCGCGAGAGCACGGCCTCGGGGCGCACGCGCAGCTGGGCCGCGAACGAGACCGGGATCTCGTACGTCGCCGCCCAGTCGTTGTCGAGCGTGCGCGCGCCGGACTCACCCGCGAGCGCCGCCTGCCAGGTGCTGGGCACGTCGCCCCCCAGCGGCGTCGTCGCGCCGAGACCGGTGATGACGACGTCGGGTGTGGTGCTCACGGTTCCTCCTGCGGGGCGGGGGCGGGGCGGTGCCGACGCGGCACCCGGCCGGGCGTCCGCGGTGAGCGGGCCCGGCCGGACGTCCGGCCGTGCGGTGGTGCGAGGTCAGCGGTGCGGGGTCAGCCCTGGGCGCCGTTGATGTAGGCGACCGCGTCGCCCACGGTGGTGAGGTTCTTGACCTCGTCGTCGGGGATGCGCACGGAGAAGCGCTCCTCGGCGAGGGTGACGATCGTCATCATGGACAGCGAGTCGATGTCCAGGTCGTCGGTGAAGGACTTCTCCGACGAGACGGAGTCGGTCGGCAGGCCGGTCTCCTCGCTGACGATCTCGGCCAGGCCGGTGAGGATCTCCTGCTCGCTGTACGCCATCGTGGTGTCTCCTTGTGTGGTGGCGGCCGGCGCCCGGTCGGGCACCTGACGACTGCTGTCCGGACGCCGTGCGGCCTCCGGCGGGTGTGGCGGGCTCAGGGGAGCACGACCACCTGAGCGGCGTAGACGAGGCCCGCGCCGAAGCCGATCTGCAGCGCGAGCGCGCCGCTGGGGACCTGGCCCTCGCGAAGCAGACGCTCGGTCGCGAGGGGGATGGAGGCCGCCGAGGTGTTGCCCGTGTCGGCGATGTCCCGGCCGACGACCACGTGCTCGGGCAGCTTGAGCTGCTTGATCATCTGGTCGATGATCCGCATGTTCGCCTGGTGCGGGATGAACGCCTCGATGTCCTGCGGGCCGACGCCGGCCGCGGCCATGGCCTTCTCGGCGACGGGGGCCATCTGCCACACCGCCCACTTGAAGACGCTCGCGCCCTCCTGGCGGAGGGTGGGCCACGGCCCGCGGGTCTCGTGCGTCTCCTTCCAGGAGGCGGTCTGCCGGATGAGCTGCGCCTGAGCGCCGTCCGAGCCCCAGACCGTCGGCCCGATGCCGGGCGTGTCGGACGGCCCGACGACCACGGCACCGGCGCCGTCGCCGAGGAGGAAGGAGATCGACCGGTCGGTCGGGTCGATGAAGTCGCTCATCTTCTCCGCGCCGATGACCAGCACGTGGCGGGCGTTGCCCGAGCGCACGAGGGCGTCGGCCTGCGCGATGCCGTAGCAGTAGCCCGCGCACGCGGCGGAGATGTCGTACGCCGCGGCCGGGGTCGCGCCGATGCGGTCCGCGACGATCGCGGCGCCCGCCGGGGTCTGGTGGAAGTAGGTGACGGTGGAGAGCAGGACGGCGTCGATGTCGGCGCCCGTGAGGCCCGCGTTCTCGACCGCGGCCCGTGCGGCCTCCTCGGCCAGGTCGAGCACGTCCTGGTCGGCACGAGCGCGCCGGCGCGTGACGATGCCCGTGCGCTGGCGGATCCACTCGTCCGAGGAGTCGATCGGCCCGGCGACGTCGTCGTTCGTCACGACGTCCTCACCGCGCACGGCGCCGAGGCCGAGGATGCGCGAGTGAGCGGGGCCGACGGCCTGGGTCAGCGTCGGTCGGGTCACGCGGGGGTCTCCTCGGTGGTCGGTGCTGGGCCGGTCCGTGCTGTGCCGGTCCGTGCTGTGCCGGTCGGTGCGGCGTGGCGGAGGACGAGCTCGCGGGCCGCGTCCAGGTCGGCCGGCGTCTTCACGGCGACCGTCTCCACCCCCGGCAGGCTACGCCGGGCCAGGCCGGTGAGAACACCGGCGGGCGCCAGCTCGACGAGGCCGGTGACGCCCATGGCGAGGAGGGTCTGCTGGCACAGGTCCCAGCGGACGGGTGCGACGACCTGGGCCGCGAGGCGGGCGAGCACGTCGGCGGCGCCGCCGTGGCCGTGCGC
>CAUQTR010000363.1:0-3156 GCA_963521045.1 uncultured Actinotalea sp. | reverse complement strand
CAGCGGGCTCGTGGCGCAGCGCGCCGTCCGCCCGTGGACCCCGGTGCTCGGGCCGTGGGTGGACGCACCAGCCTGAGCGGCCCCCAGCACCGGCGGTCGCCGGGGGTCGGGCTCACGCGGTCGCAGCCTGCATCTGCCTCAGCTCCCGCTTGAGCCCGGAGATCTCGTCGCGCAGCCGCGCCGCGAGCTCGAACTGGAGCTCGGCCGCTGCCGCGTGCATCTGGTCGTTGAGCTCGCCGATGAGCCCCGCGAGCTCGGCGGCCGGGACCGCCGCCAGCTTCGCGCGCTGCGTCTGCTCGGGGCTCCCCTTGCGACCGGGCACGGGTGCCTTCCCGCGCCCGGAGTTGCGGTAGCCGCCCTGGAGCAGCTCCTCCGTGTCGAGGTCCTCGCGCGCGAGCATGTCCGTGACGTCGCTGATGCGCTTGCGCAGGGGCGTCGGGTCGATCCCGTGCTCGAGGTTGTAGGCGACCTGCTTCTCACGACGACGGGTCGTCTCGTCGATCGCCATCGCCATCGCCGGTGTGATCTTGTCGGCGTACATGTGGACCTGCCCCGACACGTTGCGTGCGGCGCGGCCGATCGTCTGGATGAGGCTGGTCCCCGAGCGCAGGAAGCCCTCCTTGTCGGCGTCGAGGATGCTGACCAGCGACACCTCCGGCAGGTCCAGCCCCTCGCGGAGCAGGTTGATGCCGACGAGCACGTCGAACTGACCGAGCCGCAGCTCGCGCAGCAGCTCCACCCGGCGCAGCGTGTCGACCTCGGAGTGCAGGTACTGGACCCGGACGCCCTTCTCGAGCAGGTAGTCGGTGAGGTCCTCGGACATCTTCTTGGTCAGCGTGGTGACGAGGACGCGCTCGTCCCGCTCGGTGCGCAGCCGGATCTCGTGCAGCAGGTCGTCGATCTGGCCGGTCGTCGGCTTGACCACGACCTCGGGGTCCACGAGGCCCGTCGGACGGATGATCTGCTCGACGACCCCGTCGGACTGCGCCAGCTCGTAGGGACCGGGCGTCGCCGAGAGGTAGACCGTCTGCCCGATCCGCTCGACGAACTCCTCCCAGCGCAGCGGCCGGTTGTCCATGGCGCTCGGCAGGCGGAAGCCGTGGTCGACGAGCGCCCGCTTGCGGGACATGTCGCCCTCGAACATCGCGCCGATCTGCGGCACGGTCACGTGCGACTCGTCGATGACGAGAAGGAAGTCCTCGGGGAAGTAGTCGAGGAGCGTGTGGGGCGGCGTGCCGGGGCCGCGACCGTCGATGTGCCGGGAGTAGTTCTCGATGCCGGAGCAGCTCCCGACCTGGCGCATCATCTCGATGTCGTAGGTGGTGCGCATGCGCAGCCGCTGCGCCTCGAGCAGCTTGTTCTGCCGCTCGAGCTCCGCGAGCCTCGCTTCGAGCTCGGCCTCGATCGAGCCGATCGCCCGCTCCATCCGCTCCGGGCCGGCGACGTAGTGCGTGGCGGGGAAGAGGTGGACGTCCGGCTCGGACCGCAGCACGTCGCCCGTGAGCGGGTGCAGCAGGTGGATCGCCTCGATCTCGTCGCCGAAGAACTCGATCCGGATCGCGAGCTCCTCGTAGACCGGGATGATCTCGACGGTGTCGCCGCGCACACGGAAGGTGCCGCGCGTGAACGCCATGTCGTTGCGCGCGTACTGCATCGTGACGAACCGGCGCAGCAGCTGGTCACGCTCGATCTGGTCGCCGACCGACAGGTGCACCATCCGGTCGACGTACTCCTGCGGCGTGCCCAGGCCGTAGATGCACGACACCGACGCCACGACGACGACGTCGCGCCGGGTCAGGAGCGAGTTGGTCGCCGAGTGCCGCAGCCGCTCCACCTCGTCGTTGATCGACGAGTCCTTCTCGATGTACGTGTCCGTCTGGGCGATGTACGCCTCGGGCTGGTAGTAGTCGTAGTAGGAGACGAAGTACTCGACCGCGTTGTTGGGCAGCAGCTCGCGGAACTCCGTCGCGAGCTGGGCCGCGAGGGTCTTGTTCGGGGCCATCACCAGGGTCGGGCGCTGCAGCTTCTCGACGAGCCACGCGGTGGTCGCCGACTTGCCGGTGCCCGTGGCCCCGAGCAGCACGACGTCCTTCTCCCCCGCCGTGACGCGCTTGGTGAGGTCCGCGATCGCGGTCGGCTGGTCGCCCGACGGGGTGTAGTCGGAGACGACCTCGAAGGAGGCCGCGCGACGCTGGAGGTCGGTCACGGGACGCATGCGACAACCGTACGTCGACCCACCGACACGCATCGCGCTGTGATGCAGGTCACACTGATCGGCCCTCAAGGATGTCCGGTTTGCCGCCGATGGGTGGTGTGAGGCGCAAGCAGGGCCCGCACGGGTCCCGTCGGTCGTCTCGACCCAGCACCACGTCAGCGACAAGGGCAAACCCGCCGGGAGGCGGGGACGCAGAGCCAGGGGCCCACGACGGGCAGCCCAGCCACCGAACGACAGGAACCCTCATGCAGAACTCCACCAGCCCCACGGTCACCAGCCTGCTCACCCCGGGCGAGGTTGCCACGATGTTCCGCGTCGACCCGAAGACGGTCACGCGCTGGGCGAACGCCGGCAAGATCACGGCCGTCCGGACCCTCGGCGGCCACCGCCGCTTCGTCGAGACCGAGATCCGCGGGCTCCTGTCCGCGGTCCCCGCCCAGCAGGGCTGAGCAACCCCCGAGCGCACGACGCTGCGGGCCCGTCCCCCCGGGGGCGGGCCCGCAGCCGTGCCGGCACCCCGCCCGGGTCGGTCAGCCGCGCAACGTCGCGTCGAGGACCGCCCGCACCGCCGCGGCCGTACGGTCCACCTCGAGCCCGGGGCCGCCCCCACCCGGCTCGACCGGGACGTGCACGAAGCCGCCGAGGACCCCCGAGGTCCCGGCCAGCAGGTGCATGAGGGCGTAGAAGGTGGCGTTGCAGACGTAGGTGCCGGCAGTGTTCGACACCTCCGCCGGGACGCCCGTCCCACGGGCCGCCGCCAGGCAGGCCTTGACGGGCAGGCCGCTGAGGAAGGCCGCGGGGGCACCGGCGACCACCGGCACGTCCACCGGCGCCGACCCGTCGTTGTCCGGGATCCGCGCGTCGATGACGTTGATCGCGACGCGCTCGATGCCCACGGCGGCGCGCTCCGCCGCCTACCCCACCGCGACCACGACGGCGGG
>CAUQTR010000362.1:0-3174 GCA_963521045.1 uncultured Actinotalea sp. | reverse complement strand
GCGTCAGCCTTGGCGGCGGCGTCCACGACGGCGCCGGTGACCCGGCCGGTGAGCCGGCCGTCCGCGACCTCGAGGCGGTTGGCGCGGACGAAGGCGATGCCCAGCCGCTCGGCGAGCGGGTCGACGAGCTCGTGGAAGCCGCCCGAGACGAGGCCGACCGGCCAGGCGCGGCGGTGCAGCTCGTCGACGAGGGTCTCGGCGCCCGGGGTGAGGACCATCTCGGCGCGGACGGCGTCGAGCACGGCAAGCGGCAGGCCGGCGAGGGTCGCGACGCGCTCGTGCAGCGACGTCGCGAAGTCGATCTCCCCGCGCATCGCGCGCTCCGTGATCTCCGTGACCTCGGCGCGCGAGCCCGCGTGCCCGGCGAGCATCTCGATCACCTCGCCGGTGATCAGCGTCGAGTCGACGTCCATGACGACGACCCGCACGCCGGGGTCCGCTGCTGCATCCACGCGTGCAGGCTAGCCGCGCGGCGCAGGGCCGCGCGGGGTGTCCAGCGACCGGTCGTCAGCCCTCGACGACGGTCCCCTTCGGGACCACGGTGATGCCGCTGTCCGTCACGGTGTACCCCCGCGCCCGGTCGTGCTCGGCATCGAGCCCCACCCGCGCGCGCTCCGCGACGACGACGTTCTTGTCGAGGATCGCGCGGTGGACCTGGGCGTGCCGGCCCACCGTCGTCCCGTCCATGACGACCGAGTCGCTCACCGACGCCCAGGAGTGCAGGTACACGCCCGGGGACAGCACCGAGCCCGTCACGGTGGCACCGGAGACGATGACCCCCGGCGAGACGAGCGAGTCGGCCGCGTGCCCGAGGCGGCCGGGCCCGGCGTGCACGAACTTGGCGGGCGGGAGCTGGGCGTAGCCGCTGAAGACCGGCCAGTCGGTGTTGTAGAGGTTGAACACCGGGTTGATCGAGATGAGGTCGAGGTTGGCGTCGTAGTACGAGTCGAGCGTCCCGACGTCGCGCCAGTAGTCGCGGTCGCGGTCGGTCGAGCCGGCGACGTCGTTGTGGATGAAGTCGTAGACGCCGGCCGTCCCGCGCTCGACGAAGTAGGGGACGATGTCGCCGCCCATGTCGTGCCGCGACGTCGGGCTGGCGGCGTCCTTGGTGACGGCCTCGACCAGCGCGTCGACGTTCGCGACGTAGTTGCCCATCGACGCGAGGATCTCTCCGGGGGAGTCCGCGAGCCCGACGGGGTCGGTCGGCTTCTCGAGGAATGCGTTGATCTTGGTCGGGTCGTCGGTCCGCGTCTCGATGACGCCGAACTGGTCCGCCTGGTCGATCGGCTGGCGGATCGCGGCGACCGTGAACTCGTTGCCCGAGGCGAGGTGGGCGTCGACCATCTGCTCGAAGTCCATGCGGTACACGTGGTCCGCGCCGACGACGACCACGACGTCCGGCCGCTCGTCCGTGATGATGTTGAGGCACTGGAAGATGGCGTCCGCGCTGCCCAGGTACCAGTGCTTGCCGACGCGCTGCTGCGCCGGCACCGGCGCGACGTAGTTGCCCAGGAGCGGGGACATGCGCCACGTCTTGGCGACGTGTCGGTCGAGGCTGTGGGACTTGTACTGCGTGAGCACGACGATCTGCAGGTAGTGCGAGTTCACGAGGTTGGAGAGCGCGAAGTCCACCAGGCGGTACATGCCGCCGAACGGCACGGCAGGTTTCGCGCGGTCGGCCGTGAGGGGCATGAGTCGCTTGCCCTCGCCACCGGCGAGGACGATTGCCAGGACGCGCGGCGCTGCCATACCCGTGACCCTAGGGGCGACGGCGCCGCTCGGCCAGACGATCGGGGCCGGGAGCGCTAGCGTGTCGCTGTGCGCGTCGACCTGCTGACCCGGGAGTACCCCCCGCACGTGTACGGCGGAGCCGGCGTGCACGTCGCGGAGCTGAGCGCGGTGCTGCGCCACCACGTCGACGTCCGGGTGCGCTGCTTCGACGGCGCGCGGTCGGAGGAGGGCGTGACGGGGTACGACGTGCCGTCCGGTCTGACCGACCACAACCCCGCGCTGCGCACGTTCGGCGTCGACCTGCTCATCGCGGGCGACGTCGAGGGCGCCGACCTCGTCCACTCCCACACCTGGTACGCCAACCTCGCGGGTCACCTCGCGGGCCTGCTGCACGGCATCCCGCACGTCGTGAGCGCGCACAGCCTCGAGCCGTTGCGGCCGTGGAAGGCCGAGCAGCTCGGCGGCGGGTACGCGCTGTCCGGCTGGGCGGAGCAGACCGCCTACGAGGGTGCCGCCGCGGTGATCGCGGTGAGCGCCGGCATGCGCGCCGACATCCTGCGCTGCTACCCGGACGTCGACCCGGCGAAGGTCCACGTCGTGCACAACGGCATCGACCTCACGGGCTGGCGCCGGCCCGAGGGCGACGAGGCGCTCGCGCGGGCGGACGCCGTCGTGCGCGGTCTCGGCATCGACCCGGACCGTCCCGCCGTCGTCTTCGTCGGCCGGATCACGCGCCAGAAGGGCCTGCCGTACCTGCTGCGGGCCGCGGAGGCGCTGCCGCCGGAGGTCCAGCTCGTGCTGTGCGCCGGCGCCCCGGACACCCCCGACATCGCCGCCGAGGTCGCCGGCCTCGTCGCGGACCTGCGCCGTCAGCGCGACGGCGTCGTGTGGATCGAGCAGATGCTGCCGCGCGACGAGCTGACCGCCGTGCTCTCCGCCGGGACGGTGTTCGCCTGCCCGTCGGTCTACGAGCCGCTCGGCATCGTCAACCTCGAGGCCATGGCCTGCGGCCTGCCCGTGGTCGGTACCGCGACGGGTGGCATCCCCGAGGTCGTGGACGACGGCGTGACCGGGCTCCTGGTGCCGATCGAGCAGGTCCAGGACGGCACCGGCACGCCCGTGCACCCGGACCGGTTCGTCGCCGACCTCGCGGCGGCGCTCACGGCGCTCGCGACGGACCCGCAGCGTGCCGCCGAGATGGGACGCGCCGCACGGACCCGTGTCGAGGACCACTTCGCCTGGGACGCGATCGCGGAGCGGACCATGGAGGTCTACCGCTCCGTGCTCCGCTGACCCCCGGCGCTGACCCCCGGCCCCGCGCCCTGCTGCCTGCCGACACCCCAGCCCGGTGACCCTCAGCCCGGTGACCCTCAGCCCGGCGAGGCACCCGCGCTCGCGGTCGCCGCGGCGACGGCGCGGCGGGCCGCGTGGTCGACCTGCCGC
>CAUQTR010000361.1:0-3176 GCA_963521045.1 uncultured Actinotalea sp. | reverse complement strand
AGGAGGGCCTGGGCGACCACGAGCGCGGCCGTCACGGCGCCGAGCACGGCCGTCAGGACGACGTACCGGCGCGCGGCGCGCGCGTGCCGGAGCAGGCGCGGGTCGAGCGGCCTCACACCCGCGTCAGGGGCAGACCCGTGTGGTCGGGGATCTGCTCGGCGGTGAGCCGCTTGCGGAACACCCAGTACGTCCAGCCCTGGTAGATCAGCACGACCGGTGTGAGGATCACCGCGACCCAGGTCATCAGCCGCAGCGTGTACTCGGACGACGACGCCTCGGCGATGCTCAGCGAGAGTGCGGGATCGGTCGCGGGCATGACGTCCGGCCACATCGAGCCGAAGATCAGGACCACGGCCGCCACGAGCGTCAGGGCGGAGGCGCCGAACGCGAGCCCCTCGCGCCGGGCGCGGGTCGCACCCACGAGGACCAGGAGCGCCGCGGCCGCGGCACCGGTCGCCACCCACGTCCACGCGACCGAGTACGCGAGCTGGGCCCACACGGCCCAGGCGCCGGCGACCACGAGGCTCACGGCGGCGAGCCGCTGGGCCAGCGCCCCCGCGCGCTCACGGACGTCGCCGCCGGTCTTGAGCGCGAGGAAGACGGCGCCGTGCGTGAGGAAGAGCAGCGCCGTCGTGGCGCCGCCCAGCAGCGCGAACGGGCTGAGCAGGTCGACGAACGTCCCGACGTACTGGTGGTCGGCGTCGAGCGGGACCCCGCGCACGAGGTTCGCGAACGCGACGCCCCAGAGCACGGCCGGCACCCAGGACCCGACGACGAGCGCCCGGTCGGCCCAGGCACGCCACCGGTCGTCGTTCATCTTGCCGCGCCACTCGAACGCGACCACGCGCACGATGAGCGCCAGGAGGATGAGCAGCAGCGCGAGGTAGAAGCCGGAGAACATCGTCGCGTACCACTCGGGGAAGGCCGCGAACGTGGCGCCGCCGGCGGTGAGCAGCCACACCTCGTTGCCGTCCCACACCGGCCCGATGGTGTTGATGAGGACCCGGCGGTCCCGGTCCCGGCGGCCCAGCACGGGCAGCAGCATGCCGACCCCGAAGTCGAAGCCCTCGAGCACGAGGTAGCCGGTCCACAGGACGGCGATCAGCAGGAACCAGACCGTCGAGAGCTCCACGTCGGCGCCTCCTCAGTAGGCGAAGGACAGGGGCCGGTCGCCCGCGTCGTCGTCGGACCGGGCGTCGGGGCTGACGTCCTGCTCGGTGGCGTTCACGCCGTGCTGCGCGTACCGCACCATGAGGCGGAACCACAGGACGGCGAGCACCGCGTAGAGGGCGGTGAAGGCGATCATCGACGTCAGCACGGCCCCGGGGCCGACGACGCTCGAGACGCCGTTGGCCGTGAGCATCCAGACGCCGTCGACGCCGCTCGGGTTGGGGTTGGGCACGACGACCCACGGCTGGCGGCCCATCTCGGTGAAGATCCACCCGAAGGCCGACGCGAGGAACGGCGTGGGGATCGCGAGGAGGCCGAGCCGGCCGAACCAGGGGTTGCCGACCGTCCGCCCGCGGCGCAGCAGCCACAGCGCCGCGACGGCGAGTGCCGCGCTGCCCGCCCCGAGGCCGATCATCAGCCGGAACGACCAGTACGTCACGGCGAGGTTCGGCCGGTAGTCGACCCCCTCGCCGTAGAGCAGCTCCGAGCGCTCCTGGAGCTCGTCGACGCCCGGGAGGTAGGAGTCGAAGTCGCCGGACGCGAGGTAGGAGGTCACGCCCGGGATGGTGAGGACGTGGGTGACGCCCTCGCACGAGTTCGACAGGTCGCCGATCGTCAGGAGCGAGAAGGCCGCGCCGTTCTCGCCCTCGCACAGCGCCTCCGCGGACGCCATCTTCATCGGCTGCTGGTCGAACATCAGCTTGGCCTGCCAGTCACCGGTCGCGCCGATGCCGATGCCGGAGACCAGCATGGTGACGACGCCCAGGACGACGGCGGGCCGGTAGACCGTCCTGGCGGTCACGTCGTCGCCGGCGGCGCGGGACCGGACCATCCACCAGGCCCCGATGCCCGCGACGAACGTGCCCGCGGTGAGGAACGCGGCCGTGATGGTGTGCGGGAAGGCGGCGAGCAGCGTCGGGTTGGTTAGCACGGCGCCGATGTCGACCATCTCCGCGCGGCCGGTCTCCTCGTTGAAGATCGCGCCCACGGGGTGCTGCATCCACGAGTTCGCGGCGAGGATGAAGTACGCCGAGAGGTTGGTGGCGATCGCGACGGCCCAGATGCAGGCGAGGTGGACCCGCTTGGGCAGCCGGTCCCAGCCGAAGATCCACAGGCCGAGGAAGGTCGACTCGACGAAGAAGGCGGCGAGCGCCTCCATGGCCAGCGGCGCGCCGAACACGTCGCCGACGAAGCGCGAGTACTCGCTCCAGTTCATGCCGAACTGGAACTCCTGGACGATGCCCGTCGCGACGCCGATCGCGAAGTTGATGAGCAGGAGCTTGCCGAAGAACTTGGTGAGCCGGAGCCAGCGCTCGTCACCCGTGCGGACCCAGAAGGTCTGCATGAGCGCCACGAGCGGGGAGAGGCCGATCGTCAGCGGCACGAAGATGAAGTGGTAGACGGTCGTGATCCCGAACTGCCAGCGGGCCAGGTCGAGGGCGTCCACGGGTGTCTCCTCGCAGGGCTGGACGGGCGGAACGTCGGCGGTCGGGCGGGGCGCGCACGCCCTGCCGCGCTGCACCGCGCACCTCGACGCTAGGAAGCGGTCCGACTCGGGTCATGGGACGAAAGTCCCGAGAACTGACGGCGTGTCATCTCATCGCCCGGGGGAGGACCCGGGCATGTCGCCCGGTGGCGGGGGAGTCCTGTGCGATACTGACCGCGGCAAGGGGGGTCGCCACACCGTCCCACCCGCCGACGACGTTCCCGCTGGACCCCGGTCCGCGGCCCGCCGTGCGCCGCCGTCGACCAGACGCGCTAGGCGCAGGCGCCGCCGCCCGGCCAGCCGTGACGACACCGACGACTTCCGTCGCGGAGCGCGAGGCGCACGCGACGACCGAACCGCCCGAGGGCCGGCGAGTGTGGACAGCCATCGGGCCTGGAGCACTCGTGACAGACGAGACGACGACCGACAGCACCCCCGCAGCAGCACCGGCGCGGCGCACCCGCGGTCGCCGCGTGGCGACGGGAGTGGCGACCCCACCCTCGAGCGGCCCGGCCGGCGC
>CAUQTR010000360.1:0-3177 GCA_963521045.1 uncultured Actinotalea sp. | reverse complement strand
GTCGGCGGTAGCGCGCGTGCTGCTCGGCGACGTGCGCGTCGTCGGACACCGCGGCGAGGGTGGCCGCCTGCACCGGCGCGGGCACCATCATCCCCGCGTGCCGCCGGAGCTGGAGCAGCGGCCGGACGAGTGCGGGGTCCCCGGCGACCCAGGCGGCGCGGTAGCCCGCGAGGTTGGACTGCTTCGAGAGCGAGTGCACGGCCAGGAGACCCTCGTGGCTCCCCCCCGTGACCCGCGGGTCGAGGACGCTGGGCACCCCGTCCCGGTCCCACGGCGCGTCCCACGCGAGGAGCGCGTAGCACTCGTCGCTGACGACGACGGCACCGATCCGGCGGGCCGCCCGGACGACGGCGCGCAGCTGGTCGACGCCGAGGACGGCGCCGGTCGGGTTGCCCGGCGAGTTGAGCCAGACGAGGCGCACGTCGTCCCGGTCGGCCCACGCCGCGACGTCGTCGGCGGGAAGGGGCTGGGCGCCGGCCAGGCGCGCGCCGACGTCGTACGTCGGGTAGGCCGTCTCCGGGTGCACGACGACGTCGCCCGGGCCGAGCCCGAGCATGGACGGCAGCCACGCGACCAGCTCCTTGGAGCCGATCGTCGGGAGCACCGCGTCGGGGTCCAGGTCGGGGACACCACGCCGGCGCGCGTACCAGGCGGCGACCGCCTCACGCAGGGCCGGGGTGCCGTGCACCGTGGGGTAGCCGGGGGCGTCGGACGCACCGGCCAGGGCCTCGCGCACCACCGCGGGCGTCGGGTCCACGGGGGTGCCGACCGAGAGGTCGACGATGCCACGCGGATGGGCGCGGGCGGTGGCGGCGTGCGGTGCGAGGGAGTCCCAGGGGAAGTCCGGCAGGGCCGTCGTGAGCAGGCCCACTCAGGCCGCCGTCATGCTGCTCACGCGGTGCCGTTCTGCGGCGGGAGAACCGCGATGATCGGGTGGTCCTGGTCGATGAGGCCCATCTTGGCCGCCCCGCCCGGCGAGCCGAGGACGTCGAAGAACTCGACGTTGGCCTTGTAGTACTCGCTCCACTGCTCCGGGACGTCGTCCTCGTAGTAGATGGCCTCGACGGGGCACACGGGCTCGCAGGCGCCGCAGTCCACGCACTCGTCCGGGTGGATGTAGAGCGACCGCTTGCCCTCGTAGATGCAGTCGACGGGACACTCCTCGATGCAGGCCTTGTCCTTGACGTCGACGCAGGGCTGGGCGATCACGTAGGTCACGGGTAGTGCCTCCTCCAGGCCGGGCAGCGCGGTCGGCGCGGTCACGCCGCGCCTAGTATCCCCCAGTGCGATGTCGAGTGCCGTCCGGGTCCACGGAGCGCGCAGGGGCGCGTCCGTGACGCGGCGTCGCGCCGGCGGGGCGCCGCGATGACGGTGCCGTGGCGGACGTGGCCGGTCGGGGCCCGCGTGGTCGTGCGCCGCCGCCTGCCGGAGGGCGGGTACACCGACGTCCTGGGCGACCTGCTCGCGGTCGACGCCGAGGGCGTCCTGGTGCGCACCCGGCGGGGTGACGTGCACGTCCCGGCCGACGCGATCGCCCTCGGCAAGCGGGTGCCCCCGCCGCCGATGCCCCGCCTGCGACGCGGCACCGGGCGCGGCTGACGCGCGGGGTCGGGGCTTCGGCGGGGATCAGCCCCCCGGCGGCGGCCCGCAGACGACCTGGTTCTGCGGCTTGTAGCGCACGTTCCACGACTGCGACGACTGCTCGACGCCCTGGAGCAGGAGGCTGCGCGTGACGGTCACGGCGAAGCCGGGGTTGCCCGCTGACTGCGGCTCGCACGTCGGCGACTGCGAGTAGACGGTGGTGGGCGAGACCACGCCGCTCCGACCGCTCGTCGACGTCTGGACCTCCCAGTGCTTGGTCCCCCAGATCCGCACGTGCGTGCGGCCGCCCTCGACCCAGGCCTGGACCAGCGCGCCGTAGGGCGTGTTGTTCTTCCATTGCATGTCGAGCGAGCCCGTGAAGATGGTCGCCTCGCGACCCTCGGGGTACCGGGAGAACCACTCGCTGTGGGGGTGGTGCTCGACATCCTCGAAGCCGGCGAAGAACGCGGCGTTGTAGGTGGTCGTGGAGAGCTGCGAGAGCCCACCGCCCCAGGCATCGGTGTGCTCGCCGTTGACGATCGCCCCCGCCTGCACGAAGCCGTGCGCGCCGTCGACCGGGCCGAGGGCCTCGGTCAGGCTGAACGTCTCGCCGGGCCGGATGAGGGTGCCGCTGATCTTCTCCGCGCCGTTGGTGATGTTGCGCGTGCGCTTCGGCTCGCTGTTCAGCGGCGTCGAGAACTCCGACACGATCTCCACGATGCCGAGCGCCTCGAGCTCGGCCGTGGACTCGGTCGGTGCCACCTCGACGAGATCGACCCGCGCCGTGCGGTCCGCGCCGGTGCCGGCCGCGGCGACGGCCTGGGCGAGGGCGGCCGGGTCGAGGGTCGTCCCGGGGATGCCGGGGACGATGACCGGGACGCCGTCCTGGAAGGCGAAGGATCCGTCCGACGGGCTCGTCAGCAGGTTCGTCGTGCGTGCCGTCACGGCCTCGACCAGTGCGGCGCCGTCCATCTGGAGCGCGAGCTGGGAACCGTCCGGCACGAAGGAGGCCGTCGACGCGAGCACGTCCGGCGGCAGCTCGGCGAGCTGGTCGGCCACGGCGACGGTCACGGGGGCCCCCACGAGCGGGCGCGCCACCTCGGCCAGCACGCGGTCGACCTCGTCCTGGTCGATCTGCGGCTCTGCGACCTCGGTCGGCAGCTCGAGCGGGCGCGACTCGGTCAGCCACCCGTCCCGGATGGTCTGCGCTGCCGCGTCCAGGTCGACCGTCGAGCCGTCGACGGCGTCGGTCGTCTGAGGGGCCCCGTCCACGAAGAGCACGGTCCCGTCCACCGGGGCGACGTCGAGCGCCTCCGCGACGCCCTCCACCGCTGTCGCGAGGGCGTCGGCGTCGACGTCGACGACCGGTGGGGAGTCACCGGTGCCGAACAGGTGCTCCCACAGCCGCTGGGGCCGCAGGTCGAGACCGGTCAGCGAGTCGACGGTCGCCTCGGCGTCGAGGACGAGCCCGGCGGCGGCGGGGTCGATCGTGGTGCGGTTGTCTCCCGCGGCGACCGGCAGGGGCTCCGTCGTGGCCGCCTCGAGGGACTCGACCAGCGCTGCCTGCGCGTCCCGCGCCGACAGACCGCCCAGCTC
>CAUQTR010000359.1:0-3178 GCA_963521045.1 uncultured Actinotalea sp. | reverse complement strand
CCGTACAGCCACCACGTCCACCCCACGCCGACGGCGGGTCGCGCTCGCCGGGCTCGCGGCCGGCGCCCTCGCGCTCTCGACCGCGGGTGCCGCCTGGGGCGCGAACGACGTCGTCGGGCCGGGGACCGAGCTCTACGTGGACCCGCACAGCAGCACGGTCGGGGCGGCTGCCGAGCTGACCGGCCAGGCGCAGGCCGATGCGCTGCTGCTCGCCGGCATCCCCACGGCGACCTGGCTCACGGCCGGCACGCCGGCGGAGGTGCAGGCGGCCGCCGCCGACCTCGTCGGTGCCGCCGCCCTGCGGGACGAGGTGCCCACGCTCGTCGCCTACAACCTGCCGTTCCGGGACTGCGCGCAGTACTCGGCGGGTGGCGCGACGAGCGTCGCCGAGTACACCGCGTGGGTGGACGCGCTGGCGGCCGGCATCGGGGACGCGGCGGCGGTCGTCGTGCTCGAGCCCGACGGGCTCGGGATCATCCCCCACTACACGACCATCAACGGCGAGCTCGAGTGGTGCCGCCCGGCGGAGGCCGACCCGGCCACGGCGGCGTCGGACCGCTTCACGATGCTCAATCACGCCGTCGACGTGCTCGCCGCGCTCCCGCACACCGCCGTGTACCTCGACGGGACGCACACCGGCTGGCTCGGCGTCGGCGACGTCACCGACCGGCTCATCAAGGCCGGCGTCGAGCGCGCCGACGGCTTCTTCCTCAACGCGTCGAACTACCAGGAGACCCCGCGGCTGCAGAAGTACGCGGCATGGGTCTCCCAGTGCATCGACCTCTCCGCGAGCACGTGGTGGGAACCGGCGTCGTGCGCGAGCCAGTACTACCCGGCCGACCCGGCGGACTTCTCGACCTGGGGCCTGACGGACGACGCCTACGCGCAGGCGTACGCCGACACGGGCCGCACGCCCGACCCGGCCACGATGAAGCACGCCGTCATCGACACGAGCCGCAACGGCCAGGGCCCGTGGACCCCGCCCGCCGGCGTCTACCCCGACCCCGAGGACTGGTGCAACCCGCCGGACCGCGGCCTCGGCCTGCGCCCGACCGCCGACACGGGTGACCCGTACGTCGACGCCTTCCTCTGGATCAAGGTGCCGGGGGAGTCCGACGGGCAGTGCTTCCGCGGGCTCGGCGGGCCGCTCGACCCCGTGCGGGGCATGGTCGATCCGCCGGCCGGCGGCTGGTTCCCGGAGCAGGCGCGCGAACTCATCGAGCTCGCTGTGCCACCGCTCGCGGCACCGACGTGCGCGGTCTCGTACACCGTCCACGGCTCGTGGCCGCGCGGGTTCATCACGCAGGTGTGGGTCACGAACACCGGGACCACCGAGATCCGCGACTGGCAGCTGGAGTGGGCGTTCGGCGGTGACCAGGGCGTCCGGCAGATCTGGAACGCCACGGCCGAGCAGTCCGGCCAGGTGGTGACCGCGAGCGCCGTCCGGCACAACGCCGTGCTGCGCCCGGGCCGCAGCCTGACGTTCGGCTTCCTCGGCACCGGCGACCCCACGGACGGCCCGGCCCCGCTCCTCTTCCGCCTCAACGGCCAGCCCTGCACCCTGGCCTGACCCACCACCCGCACCGCCCGACCCACCGCCCGACCACCCCACCCCACCCACCCCTCACCCACGCCGAGGTCGCTGGGTGCGGGGGGGGGGGGGGGGGGGGGCGCCCCCGCCCCCCGCCGCGCCCCGGCCCCGGCGCGGGGGGGGGGGGGGGGGGGGGGGGGCCCAACCCCCCCCCCGCGCCGCACACCAGCGACCTCGGCGGGTGGTTCGGGGGTGGGGATGGGGTCGGGAGGGGGTGGGGTCAGGGGTAGAGGCCGCGGATGCGGTGGGCCTGGGCGACGCGCTGCACGCCGATGAGCAGGGCCGCGTCGCGCAGCGAGACCTTCTCGCGGCGGGAGACCTCCGCGACGGCGTCGTAGGCGTGGAGCATGCGCTCCTCGAGCCGCTGCTCGATCTCCGCCTCGGTCCACCAGTAGGCCTGCTGCGCCTGCACCCACTCGAAGTACGACACGATCACGCCGCCCGCGTTCGCGAGGATGTCCGGCACGACGACGACGCCGCGCTCGCCGAGGACCCGGTCCGCCCGGGCCGTCGTCGGGCCGTTGGCACCCTCGACGACCCAGCGCGCCTTGACCTGGTCCGCGTTCTCGTGGGTGAGCACGCCCTCGACGGCGGCCGGCACGAGGACGTCGACGTCGAGCGTGAGCAGGTCGGAGTTGTCGATCGCGTCGGCCTCGGGGAAGTCGACGACCGAGCCGGTCCGTCGCACGTGGTCGAGCAGCCGGGGCACGTCGATGCCCCCGCTGCGGTACAGGCCCCCGTACTGGTCCGAGACGGCCTCGACGCGTGCCCCGCCGCTCGCGAAGATCGCCGACGCGTGCGAGCCCACCTTGCCGAAGCCCTGGACGGCGACGCGCACGTCCGGCAGGTCGAGGCCCTGCTCGCGCAGCGCGGCCGTCGTCGAGTGGACGACGCCCTGCGACGTCGCCGTCGCGCGGCCCAGCGAGCCGCCGACCTCGAGCGGCTTGCCCGTGACGACGCCCGGGATCGTGTAGCCCTGGTTGACCGAGTAGGTGTCCATGACCCACGCCATGGTCTGGGCGTCCGTGCCGACGTCCGGTGCCATGATGTCCCGCTCCGGGCCGATCATGGGCATGATCTCGCTCGTGTAGCGGCGCGTGACGCGCTCGAGCTCGGCGAGCGAGTAGTTGCGCGGGTCGATGGCGACGCCGCCCTTGGCGCCCCCGTACGGGAGCTCGACGACGGCGCACTTCCACGTCATCCACATCGCGAGCGCGCGGACCTCGTCGACGTCGACGCTCGGGTGGAACCGCAGGCCGCCCTTGCCGGGCCCGCGGGAGACGTTGTGCTGGACGCGGAAGCCGTGGAACAGCTCGGTCGAGCCGTCGTCGCGCCGCAGCGGGATCGCGACGTTGATCTCGCGCCGCGGCGTCGCGAGCATCGCGTGCATGCCCTCGTCGTAGCCCAGCCGGCGGATCGCGCCCGCGAGCTGCGTCTGCGCCGTCGACAGCGGTCCGGCGTGGGTCGGGCGGGCGGAGTCCGGCGCGACGTCGGGAACGCCGCTGGACCGGACCGGGTCCTGCTCGGCCGCCGGGGCACCGGGGACGCCGTCCGGCGGGCCCTCCTGCGGCGCGGACGTGGTGGGGT
>CAUQTR010000358.1:0-3183 GCA_963521045.1 uncultured Actinotalea sp. | reverse complement strand
CGCCTGGACCAGCAGGGCGGCACGGCCCGCGGTGAAGGCGGCGTCCGCGTGCGGCACCGTCGGCGGCAGGGCCGCGCGGGCCGACGACGTCGAGACCGCGTGGGGCGGCACGAGCACCACGGGCACGACGGACGGGTGGAGGGGCAGCACGGTCGCGTGCGGCCCGTCCGGTGCGGTCCAGGCGACCGTCGCGCCGCCGAGGATCGCGGGGGCCGCGTTGTCCGGGTGCCCCTCGAACGCGGAGGCGAGGCGGAAGGCGACCGTGTCGCCGAGCGCCTCCGGGTCGCCCACCAGCATGCGGGCGGCCAGGATGCCCGCCACCACGGCGGCGGCCGACGAGCCCATGCCGCGGCCGTGCGGGATGCGGTTGACGCAGCGCAGGTGCAAGCCGACCTGGGGTGCGCCGACCTCGTCGAGCGCCGCGCGGATCGCGCGGACGACGAGGTGGTCCTCCCCCGTGGGCAGCGTGCCGGAACCCTCGCCGGTCACCTCGACGGTGACGTCGGTGCTGCCGAGCGCCCTCACCTCGACCTCGTCGTAGTGCGCGACCGCGAGCCCGAGCGCGTCGAAGCCCGGCCCGAGGTTCGCGCTGGTCGCGGGGACCCGGACGCGGACGTGGTCGCTCCCGAGCCGCACGCTCAGCTCAGCTCGAGCGCGTCGGCGATGGAGACGACGTCGGCGGGGACGCGGACGGGCCGCACCTCGGAGCCGTCGGCGGTGCGCAGGGCCCACTGCGGGTCCTTGAGCCCGTGGCCCGTCACGGTGACCGTGATCCTCGCGCCCGCCGGCACGCGGCCGGCCTCGGCGAGGGCGAGCAGCCCGGCGACACCGGCCGCGGACGCGGGCTCCACGAACACGCCCGCACGGGTCGACAGGAGGCGGTGCGCCGCGAGGATCTGCTCGTCCGTGACGGACTCGATGAGCCCGCCCGAGTCGTCGCGCGCGGCGACGGCCTGCTCCCACGACGCGGGGTTGCCGATCCGGATCGCGGTCGCGATCGTCTCGGGCTCCGTGACCGGGTGGCCGAGCACGATCGGCGCCGCGCCGGCCGCCTGGAACCCCCACATCGCCGGCGTGCGGGTCGCGGGACCGTCGGCGGCGTACTCGGTGAAGCCGCGCCAGTAGGCCGTGATGTTGCCGGCGTTGCCGACCGGGAGCACGTGGATGTCGGGGGCGTCGCCGAGCGAGTCGACGATCTCGAAGGCCCCCGTCTTCTGCCCCTCGATGCGGTCCGGGTTGACGGAGTTGACCAGCTCGACGGGGTAGGCCTCGGCCAGCTTGCGCGCCGCGACGAGGCAGTCGTCGAAGTTGCCGTCGACCTGGAGCAGCCGGGCGCCGTGCGCGACGGCCTGGCTGAGCTTGCCCATCGCGATCTTGCCGTCCGGGACGAGGACCGCGCACGTCATGCCGGCCACGGCCGCGTACGCGGCGGCGGACGCCGACGTGTTGCCCGTCGACGCGCAGACCACCGCGCGCGCCCCCCGCGCGGCGGCGGCGGACATCGCCGTCGTCATGCCGCGGTCCTTGAAGGAGCCGGTCGGGTTCATCCCCTCGACCTTGAGGTGCACCTCCGCGCCGACGAGCTCGCCGATCGCGGGCGCCGGGACGAGCGGCGTGCCGCCCTCGCGCAGCGTGACCACGCGCTCGGTCAGGTGGGCGGGCAGACGGTCGGCGTACTCGGCGATGACGCCTCGCCACTGGTGGGCCACTCAGGCTCCTTCGACGCGCAGGACGGACAGGACGGAGCGGACGACGGGCAGCGCCGCGATGTCGGCGACGGTCGCGGCGAGGTCCGCGTCGCGGGCCTGGTGCGTCACGACGAGGATGTCGGCCAGCTCGGCCGGGTCGTCGCGGCCGACCACGGTCTCCCCGGGTGCGCCCCGGCCCTGGCGGACGGTCTCGATCGAGACCTCGTGGCCCGCGAAGGCCTGCGCGACCTGGGCGAGGACGCCCGGCCGGTCGTCCACGCGCAGGTGCACCTGGTAGCGGGTCAGGGCCTCGCCCACCGGGTGCACGGGCAGCTCGGCGTAGCGCGACTCGACCGGACCCTTGCCGCCGAGCACGCGGTGGCGGGCGACCGTCACGACGTCTCCGAGCACGGCGCTCGCGGTCGGGGCGCCGCCGGCGCCGCGGCCGTAGAACATCAGCTCGCCCGCCGCCTCCGCCTCGACGAACACCGCGTTGAACGCTCCGTGCACGCCGGCCAACGGGTGGTCCAGCGGGACGAGCGCGGGATGCACGCGCACGACGACGCCGGCCGGCGCGTCGGGTCCGGCGTCGGCACCCGCGGGCACGACGCGCTCCGCGATCGCGAGCAGCTTGATGACGTGCCCCGTCCGGCGCGCCCAGGCGACGTCCTCGGCGGTGACGTCGCTGATCCCCTCGCGGTGCACGTCGTCGACCGCGACCCGGGTGTGGAACGCGAGCGACGCGAGGATCGCGGCCTTCGCGGCGGCGTCGTAGCCCTCGACGTCGGCCGTGGGGTCCGCCTCCGCGTAGCCGAGCTCCTGGGCCTGCTTGACGGCCTGGTCGAGCTCGAGGCCCGTCGTCGTCATCTGGTCGAGCACGTAGTTCGTGGTGCCGTTGACGATGCCCAGCACGCGCGTGACCCGGTCACCGGCGAGCGACTCGCGCACGGGCCGGACCAGCGGGATGGCGCCCGCGACGGCCGCCTCGTAGTAGAGGTCGACCCCCGCGGCGTCGGCGGCGGCGTAGAGCGTCGGACCGTCCACGCCGAGCAGCGCCTTGTTGGCGGTGACGACGGCGGCTCCGTGCTCGATCGCGCGCAGCAGCAGCGAGCGTGCGGGCTCGAGACCGCCCATGACCTCGACGACGACGTCGGCGCGCGTCACGAGGCCGGCCGCGTCCGTCGTGAGCAGGGCCGGGTCCACCACCGGGTCGCGCGGGACGGACGCGTCGCGCACGGCGACGCCCACCAGCTCGAGCGGTGCGCCGACCCGCGCCGCGAGGTCGGCGCCCTGCGTCAGCAGCAGCCGCGCGACCTCGGTGCCCACGACGCCGCACCCGAGCAGCGCGACGCGCACGGGGCCGTCGGGGGTGCCGTCGGTCCGATCGGGGCCTCGGTCAGGCACTGCGCCGTCGGGGACAGCCACCCGGGCCCACCTCTCCTCGTGCGGCCGCCCGTACGTGCGCACCGGCGCATCAGCGCCCGGCACCCTCACC
>CAUQTR010000357.1:0-3188 GCA_963521045.1 uncultured Actinotalea sp. | reverse complement strand
GTCCTGCTCCAGGCCCTCGGCCGCGCGCAGGTGGACGCGCTCGCCGACGCGATGGCCGGTGCGGGCCTGGAGCTCGTGGACGTCCGGGTCGAGGACGAACGTCGCGCCGTGGCCCTCCTCCGGCGAGCGGAGGTGCGGCACCCGGCGGGCGGCTGATTTGTTCATCGGGTTACGCTTATCGCCTCGACGACGAGGAGACCCGATGCACCGCTCGCCCGCCCCCGACCTCACCTTCGCGCACCGCGTGGCCGACGCCGCCGTGACGGTCCTCGGCCCGGACGGCCGGCCGCTGGCCGGGACCGACGTCGTCGTGCGGCAGACGCGGCACGCGTTCGGGTTCGGCAACATCGGGTTCGAGTTCATCCCGCTCGCCAACGACGAGCTGGTCGACACCGGTGCCCCCGCCGGCGGTCCGCTCGCCCTCGGGGCTGCGGAGGGCACCGGGCTGTCCCGCAGCGAGTCCCAGCACCTCGCCGACCTGTGGCTCGACGTCTTCAACGTCGCGACGCTGCCGTTCTACTGGGGCCGGTTCGAGCCCGAGCGCGGTCGTCCCGACACCGACCGCCTGCGCCGTACCGCCCAGTGGTTCGCCGACCGGGGCGTGGGGCTCAAGGGGCACCCGCTCATGTGGCACACCGTCCAGCCGGACTGGCTGCTCGGGCTGCCGACCGACGAGGTGGAGCGGCTCCAGCGCGAGCGGATCCGGCGCGAGGTGAGCGGGTTCGCCGGGCTGATCGACACGTGGGACGCCATCAACGAGGTCGTCATCATGCCGGTCTTCGCCAACGGCGAGAACGCCATCACACCCCTGGCGCGCGAGCGGGGTCGCCTCGCCACGGTGCGCCTCGCCTTCGAGGAGGCGCGCGCCGCGAACCCCTCGGCGACGCTGCTGCTCAACGACTTCGACATGTCCACCGCGTACGAGTGCCTCATCGAGGGCGTGCTCGAGGCCGGCATCCGGGTCGACGTGCTCGGCCTGCAGAGCCACATGCACCAGGGCTACTGGGGCGAGGAGCGGACGCTCGAGGTCCTCGAGCGGTTCTCCCGCTACGGCCTGCCGATCCACCTCACCGAGAGCACGCTGCTCTCGGGCCACCTCATGCCCCCCGAGCTCGAGGACCTCAACGACTACCAGATCCCGTCGTGGCCCTCGACGCCCGAGGGTGAGGAGCGCCAGGCGGACGAGGTGGTGCGGCACTACCGCACGCTCGCGTCGCACCCCTCGGTGCACGCGGTCACCTACTGGGGCCTGTCCGACGTCGACTCCTGGCTCGGTGCCCCGGGCGGGCTCGTGCGGGCCGACGGGACGCCGAAGCCCTCGTACGACGCGCTGCGACGCCTGGTGAAGGAGGACTGGTGGCTCGCCCCGACGACGTCGCGCACCGACGACCAGGGCCGGGTCGTCGTGCACGGGTGGCTCGGCGAGTACGAGATCGTCGCCGGCGGTCGGACGGCGACCGTGACGCTCGACGTGCCCGGGCCGGCCGACGTCGTGGTCACGCCCGCCTGAGGGCGAGGACGATCCGGGCCGGGCCCTGGGCCGTGTCGGAGCCCGGCGGTAGCCTCGCCGGGTGAGCACAGACGTCTCCACCGGCACCTCGGAGCAGGACTTCGCGGCCCTCGTCGCGCCGCTGCGCCGTGAGCTCGTCGCACACTGCTACCGGATGGTGGGTTCGAGCCACGAGGCCGAGGACCTGGTCCAGGAGACGTACCTGCGGGCCTGGCGCGCGTTCGGCGGCTTCGAGCACCGTTCGTCCGTCCGCACGTGGATGTACCGGATCGCGACCAACACCTGCCTCACCGCGCTCGAGGGCCGCAAGCGGCGTCCCCTGCCGACCGGCCTGGGCCAGCCGGCGTCGGACCCGCGTGGCGAGCTCACCGCCCACCACGAGACGGCCTGGGTCGAGCCGCTGCCGGACTCGGTCGTCTGGGCGGTGCCCCACCCCGACCCGGCCGACGTCGCCGTCGGCCGGGACACGGTGCGGCTCGCGCTCGTCGCCGCGCTCCAGGACCTCACCGCGCAGCAGCGCGCCGTCGTCCTGCTCTGCGACGTGCTCGGGTGGCGGGCCGCCGAGGCCGCGTCGACCCTCGGCCTGAGCGTGGGCGCCGTGACGAGCACGCTGCAGCGTGCCCGAGCGCATCTCGAGCGCAGCCGCGCGGCCGAGCCCGAGCGCCTCCCGGTCGAGGACCCGCGCACCCGCGAGCTGCTCGACCGCTACCAGCGCGCGTTCGAGGAGTACGACATGGAGGGCCTCGTCCGGGTGCTCACCGAGGACGCGCTGTGGGAGATGCCGCCCTTCGCGCAGTGGTTCCGCGGCGCCCGCGACATCGCGGACCTCGTCACCACCCACTGCCCGGCCGAGCGGGCCGGGGACATGCGGCTCGTGCCGACCTCGGCCAACGGCGCGCCCGCCCTGGCCCTGTACATGCGCGGTGCCGACGGCGTGCACCGGGCCTTCAACCTCCACCTGCCCGTCGTCACCGCCGACGGCGTCGCGCACGTGACGGCCTACTTCGGCGACGCGCACTTCACGGCGCTCGGCCTGCCGCTCGAGCTCGCGCCCGATGCAGGCGCGCTCGCCGACGGGACGTCCGGCATCGCCTGATCCGGCGTCTCGCGTCCCCGAGCCGGACGCTCGCCCGGCGCACCGGACGCCGGCGGGGGGCCGGCCCCGGGGGGGCGGGGGCCCCCCCGCGCGGGGGGGGCGGCCCCCCCGCCGCCCCTCGCGGGGGTGTTTGGGTCGCCCGGCTGGCCGGGGATGTCGGTCGGGATCTTCTCCGCGTCCAGCGGGTCACGATCCACGTCGACGTGCGCACCGGTGGCCGTGGTCGCGGCCGGGACGTCCTCGGTCCCACCGCCGATGTTCTGGCTGCTCATGGTGCCCTCCGGTGTGTCGATCGCCCCGGTGACCTCGTCGTCGCCGAGCACGCTGTCGGTCGAGCCCGCGCGACGCCGCGGCGTCACCTTGCGCGTCGCCTTCTCCGCCGCGTCGCGCGCCCGCTCGGCGGCTTCACGTGCGCGCTCGGCGGCCTTCTCGCTCACCTCACGCGCGTGGGCGACCGTGCCACCGGCGGCCTCCCCGACGGCCTCCGCCGCGTCGCCGAGGTCGTAGCGCACGTCCGCTGCGGCAGCCTTGAGCCGGTCGGAGCCGTCGGCCTCGGACTCCCAGGGCTGCTCGGCCCACGGG
>CAUQTR010000356.1:0-3198 GCA_963521045.1 uncultured Actinotalea sp. | reverse complement strand
CGCCGGTGCGCTGCGCGAGCCGGAGCACGGCGCTGAGGCCGCCCGGCACGGTCGCGAGGCGCTCGCCCACGAGGATGATCGCCGACGCGTCGAGCGCCCCGCCCACCTCGGCGAGGACGCCGTCGGCACGCCGGGTGCCGAGGACGTCGAGCACCTCGGGCTCGGTGCCCGGCGCGGCCGGCAGCAGGTGCGCGCCCAGGCGGTCGAGGGCGCGGCTCGCGAAGGGGGCGACCGAGAAGACGCGGTTGCGGTTCTTCTGCACTCCCTTGCGCAGCCGCAGGAAGGCGATGCCGCCCTCGTCCTCCGGCTCGAACGCCACGAGCAGGGTCACCGGCGCCGACTCGAGGTCGGCGAACGTCACCGACATGCGCGACCCGGCGACGTGGTGGGCGAGGAACGCCTCCTCCTCGGCCGAGTGCGGGCGCGCGCGGTGGTCGACGTCGTTGGTGCCGAGCACCACGCGGGCGAACTTGGCGTACGCGTACGCGTCCTCGATCGGCAGGCGGCCGCCGGGCAGCACCCCGACACCGCCGACGTCGCGCGCCGCGGCCAGGCCGTCGGCCGCGGCCTCGAGCGCCTCGGCCCAGCTGGCCGGGCGCAGCTCGCCCGGCGTGCCGTCCTCGGCGCGGTCACGGACGAGCGGGACCGTGAGGCGGTCCGGCATGCCCTGCCACGTGAACGCGAAGCGGTCCTTGTCGCTGATCCACTCCTCGTTCACCGCGGCGTCCTCGGCGGCGAGCCGGCGCAGCACGACGCCGCGGCGGTGGTCGACGCGGATCGCGGCACCGTTGCTGTCATGCTCGGAGACGCTGGGCGTCGAGACGAGGTCGAACGGACGCGCCCGGAACCGGTAGGCCGCGTTGGTGAGCGCGCCGACCGGGCAGATCTGGATCGTGTTGCCCGAGAAGTACGACGCGAACGCGCGGCCCGAGGTGTCGAGGGTCGCCGCGCCGACGGGCCCGACCGGGCCGCCGTCGGCGTCGAGCGCCGGCTGCCCGACGGCGACGGGGAGCGGCGTGCCGTCGGGCTGGACGCCCCGGTAGGTCTCGGCGCGCTCGGAGCCCGCGAAGCCGAGCACGGCGGGGTCGAAGACGCCGATCTGCTGGCGCACACCGCGCTGCTGCAGGTCGATGAACGGGTCACCGGCGATCTCGTCGGAGAACCGGGTGCAGCGCTGGCACAGGACGCAGCGCTCACGGTCGAGCAGGATCTCGGTCGAGATCGCGAGCGGCTTGGGGAACGTGCGCTTGACGTCGTGGAACCGGCTCGTCGCGCGGCCGTTGCTCATCGCCTGGTTCTGCAGCGGGCACTCGCCGCCCTTGTCGCAGGTCGGGCAGTCGAGCGGGTGGTTGATGAGCAGCAGCTCCATCACGCCGTGCTGGGCCTTGTCGGCGACCGCCGACGTGCGCTGCGTCTTGACGACCATGCCGGGCGTCGCCTCGAGCGTGCAGGAGGCCTGCGGCTTGGGCATCGGCCTGACGTTGCCCTCGCGGTCGGGCGTCGAGACCTCGACGAGGCACTGGCGGCACGCGCCGGCGGGCTGCAGCAGCGGGTGGTCGCAGAACCGGGGGATCTGGATGCCGATGTTCTCGGCCGCCCGGATCACCAGCGTGCCCTTCGGCACCGACACCTCGACGTCGTCGATGGTGAAGGTCACCGCGTCCACCGGGGCCGGTGCTGCGGCGTCCGCGGCCCCGGGGCCTGCCGACTTGGGCGTGGTCGTCGTCATGCTCCCACCGTTCCTGCGGGGACCCCGGACATCGCGTGCAGGTCGGCACGCCGCCGCGGGGTGTACGCGAAGAGGGCGGAGGCGGCCGGGTCGAACGGGCAGCCACCCCCCGTGATGTGCGCCTCGAACTCGTCGCGGAACAGCGCGATGCCCGAGGTGATGGTCGAGGTGGCGCCGTCGCCCAGGGCGCAGAAGGCGCGGCCCAGGATGTTGTCGCAGACGTCGAGCAGGGTGTCGAGGTCCTCGAGCGTGCCCTGCCCGTGCTCGATGCGGGCGAGCACCTGCTTGAGCCAGTACGTGCCCTCGCGGCACGGCGTGCACTTGCCGCAGGACTCGTGCGCGTAGAACTCGGCCCAGCGGGTGATCGCGCGGACGACGCAGGTCGTCTCGTCGAAGATCTGCAGCGCGCGGGTGCCGAGCATGGACCCGGCCGCACCGACGGACTCGTAGTCCAGCGGGACGTCGAGGTGGTCGGCCGTGAACAGCGGGGTCGAGGACCCGCCGGGCGTCCAGAACTTCAGCTCGTGGCCCGCGCGCACACCACCCGCCATGTCGAGCAGCTCACGCAGCGTGATGCCCAGCGGCGCCTCGTACTGCCCCGGCCGCGTGACGTGGCCGGACAGCGAGAACAGGCCGAAGCCCGTCGACTTCTCGGTGCCCATCGAGCGGAACCAGTCGACGCCGTTGGCGATGATCGAGGGCACCGAGGCGATGGATTCGACGTTGTTGACGACCGTCGGGCGCGCGTACAGGCCCGCGACCGCCGGGAACGGGGGCTTGAGGCGCGGCTGCCCGCGGCGGCCCTCGAGGGAGTCGAGCAGCGCCGTCTCCTCGCCGCAGATGTACGCGCCGGCACCGGCGTGCACCGTGACCTCGAGGTCGTAGCCGCTGCCCTGGATGTTCTTGCCCAGGTAGCCCTTCGCGTACGCCTCCTCGACGGCGCGCAGCACCCGGCGGTAGACGTGCAGCACCTCGCCGCGGATGTAGATGAAGGCGTGGTGGCAGCCGATCGCGTACGACGTGATCGCCACGCCCTCGACGAGCACCTGCGGGTTGGCCAGCATCAGCGGGATGTCCTTGCAGGTCCCGGGCTCGGACTCGTCCGCGTTGACCACGAGGTAGCGCGGGCCGCCATCGGGCGCGGGCAGGAAGCTCCACTTGAGGCCGGTGGGGAAGCCGGCGCCGCCGCGGCCGCGCAGTCCGGAGTCCTTGACGGCGCTGACGACGTCGGCCGGCTGCATGGCGAGCGCGCGGCGCAGCCCGGCGTAGCCGCCGTTCGCCTCGTAGGTCGCCAGGCTCCAGGACCGGTCGGCGTCCCAGTGCGCGGAGAGCACCGGGCTCAGGGTGGTGGCCATCACGCCTCCTTGCTCGGCTCGCGCCCGGTCGGGGTGTCCGCGGTGCCGCCGGCGGGCGGCGCGGACGGGGTGTCGGTGCTCGACGTGCGGCCCGGCGTGACGGGCGTGGTGCCC
>CAUQTR010000355.1:0-3199 GCA_963521045.1 uncultured Actinotalea sp. | reverse complement strand
GGCCGATGTGGCTCTGCGCCGCGCGGGCCGCCATCTCGGCGACCTCGGGCTCCGCGCCGTCCCGCTCGACCAGCAGCGCGACGACGTCGGCGACGGGCGGGACGCGCAGCCCGACGCTCCGGCAGCGCGACCGGATGGTCACGACGACGTCCTGCGGACTCGGCGCGCACAGCAGCCACACCGTGCGGGGCGGCGGCTCCTCGATGGCCTTGAGCAGCACGTTCGACGTGCGCTCGACCATGCGGTCCGCGTCCTCGAGCACGATGACCCGCCACCGGCCCTGCGACGGCGCGCGCTGGGCGACGCCGATGAGCTCGCGGACCTCCTCGATGGAGATCGTCACCTTCTCCGTCGCGACGACGGTGACGTCCGCGTGCGTCCCCGCGAGCGACGTCGTGCAGGCCTGACAGGTGCCGCACCCGCCCTCGAGGCACTGGAGCGCGGCGGCGAACGCCCGGGCCGCGTTGGACCGGCCCGAGCCGGGCGGTCCGGTGAGCAGCCACGCGTGCGTCATCGCCTCGGCGCTGGTGCTCGCCTCACGGAGCACGTCCACCGCGTGCCGCTGCCCGACGAGGCCCGACCACACGCTCACGGGGTGACCACCGACCGTGACGCGGCGGGCCCCTCGCCGAGCTCCCCGTCCCGCTCGAGCCCGGCCAGCAGCGCATCGACCCGCTCGGCGATGGCCGCGTGGATCGCATCGGGGGCCTGGCCCGCGTCGAGCACGAGCCAGCGAGCCGGGTCCTGAGCAGCGCGGTCGAGGAAGGCGCGGCGGGTGCGCACGTGGAAGTCGAGCCCGGCACTCTCGAGGCGGTCGGGGGCGCCCGTCAGCCGCCGCAGCCCGACCTCCGGGTCGAGGTCGAGCAGCACCGTGAGCGCCGGCAGCAGGCCGTCGGTGGCCCAGAGCGAGAGCCGCTCGACCTCGTCGGCGCCGAGGGCCCGCCCGTCACCCTGGTAGGCGACGGACGAGTCGAGGTAGCGGTCCGTGAGCACGACGGCGCCGCGCCCGAGCGCCGGCCGGATCACCGTGTCGACGTGGTGCGCCCGGTCGGTCGCGTACAGCAGCGCCTCGGTGCGCGGGCTCACGTGGTCGCCGTGCAGCACCGCGTTGCGGAGCTCGACCCCGAGCGGCGTCCCGCCGGGCTCGCGCGTGCGCACCACCTCGCGGCCGCGCTCGACCAGCCGGTCGGCGAGCAGCCCGAGCTGCGTCGACTTCCCGACGCCGTCCCCACCCTCGAAGGAGATGAGCACGCCGGTCAGGGGTACACCGGACTCGACCACGGCGTCAGGGTAGCCCGCGGCACCCACACGTCAGAGCGATCCCCACGGCGGCCGGGCCCCGTTCGGGGGCACGGGCGCCGTCGTGGGGCTGCCGCTCACTCGCCGGGGTAGACCAGACCCACCTGACGGCGGATCTCGTCCATCGTGCGCATGACGGCGATCGTGTCCTCGTGCGTGATCCGCGGGCTCTCGGTCGCGCCCTCGGCGACCCGGCGCGCCACCTCGGCGGCCTGGTACTGGAAGCCCCCGGCGACCTCGCGGTCGTAGGACCAGTACGAGCCGTCGTTGCGGATGACCGTGAAGGCGGTCGGCCGGTAGAAGTCCGTCTCGATCTCGATGCGCCCCTCGGTGCCGCCGATGACCGCCGTCGTGGCGGTGCGCGACCAGAGGGTCGTGTGCAGCGAGGCCTGCGCGCGCTCCCCGTAGCCGAGGGCGATGCTCAGCTGGCCGTCGACCCCGGTCGCCGTGAGCGAGCCGGTCGCCTGGACGCGGTCGGGCACCCCGAGCAGGTCGTGCGCGAACGACACCGGGTACACCCCCAGGTCGAGCAGCGCGCCGCCGGCGAGCTCGGGGTTCATCAGCCGGTGGGACGCGGCCACGTGCCCGAAGGCCTGGCCGTGGTCGGCGATGACGGAAACGATCTCGCCGACGTCGCCGCGCTCGAGCACCGAGCGGAGAGCCACGACGTGCGGCAGGAAGCGGGTCCACATCGCCTCCATGAGGAAGACGCCGGCGGAGCGAGCCGCGTCGACGACCTCCTGCGCCTCGGCAGCGTCGCGCGTGAACGACTTCTCGACGAGCACGTGCTTGCCCGCCGCGATCGCGAGCAGGGCGTGCTCCCGGTGCTCGGAGTGCGGGGACGCGACGTAGACCGCCTGGACCGCCGGGTCGGCGACGAGCGACTCGTAGTCACCGTGCACGCCGGGGATGTCGTACTCGGCCGCGAACGCGGCGGCGCGGTCGCGGCTGCGCGAGCCCACGGCGACGAGCTCGCCCTGGGTGTGCTGGCTGACGGCGGTGGCGAACGTGTGGGCGATGCCGCCCGGGGCGAGGATCCCCCAGCGGATCGACGGGGCGGTGCGCGGGTCCTCGGCGTGTGTCATGGCAGCCACGGTAGCGGCGCGCGGACGCCGGCGGGAGCAGGTCTCGTACCGTTTCGACCCGCCCACCCCTCGCCGAGATGACGACTCCGGACAGCACGCCGCCCGGACACGCGGGCGGGCTCGTCATCTCGGCGGTCGGTCCTAGGCTCCGGGGATGGAGGACGCAGCCCGCCGGAGGCCCGCGACCGACGTGCGACCCGCCGTGTTCGCATGCGGGCTGGCCACGCTCGACGTCGTGCAGACGGTGGACCGGGTCCCGGCGCCGGACGAGAAGGTCGTCGCGCGCGGGCTGTGGGTCGCGGCCGGCGGACCGGCGGCGAACGCCGCGGTGACGACGTCGGCGCTCGGCGTCCCGACGGCGCTGGTCACCCGCATCGGCGACGGTCCGCTCGCACGCCTCGTCCGCGACGACCTGGAGGCGCACGGCGTCGCGGTGCACGACGTCGCCGCCCCCGGCGCCTCCCCGGCCGTCTCGACGGTCCTGGTGACCGCCGCGACGGGCGACCGGGCGGTGGTCTCGACCAACGCCACCACCGTCCCCGAGATGACGACCTCGGACGGCGTGCCGCCTCGGCGCGCCGGGAGGAGTCGTCATCTCGGCGAGGGGGTGCGGGTGGTCCTCGTGGACGGGCATCATCTTGAGCTGGCCGTGGGGGTCGCCGGGGAGGCGCGGCGGCGCGGGGCGGTCGTGCTGCTCGACGGCGGGTCGTGGAAGCCGGGGCTCGAGCGCCTGCTCGCCCTCACGGACGTCGCCCTGCTGTCGGCCGACTTCCGGCTGCCGGGCGGCGCTGCGGCCAGGGCGGACGGAGCCCTCG
>CAUQTR010000354.1:0-3203 GCA_963521045.1 uncultured Actinotalea sp. | reverse complement strand
CCTCGGGCGCGCTGCCGCGCGGGTGCCGCGCCCGGACCGCCGGCCACCAGCGCTCCTCGCACGCGCGCTCGAACGCCCGGGTGTCGGCCGCACCCAGCACGTACCCGACCGGCTCGTCGTCGGCCCCCGCGATCACGAAGGCGAGGTCGGGGCTCAGCAGCAGGTAGGGCCTCAGGTAGATCTCGGCGAGCAGGTCGGGCCGGTGGAAGGAGTGCGTCGCGTCGCCCCCGGCATCACCGGTGCGGATGCAGACGGCGTCCAGCGCGGGCGCGTCGCTCGCGCGGGCGGCCCTGATCCGCACGGCGCGCTCTCAGCCCTCGGGAGCGGGCGGGTCGACCGGGGCGGCCGGGTCGACCGGGGCGGGGGTCGGGGTCGGGGCGGGCAGCGCGGCGGCACGGGCCTCCTCGAGCGGCACGCAGCCCTCGATCGGCGTGAGCGGCACGGCCGGGTCGATGACGACGGTGGCGGGGTCGGTGAGCGTCTGGAACGGCTCGCCGAGGATGAGGTCGACCGTGGGCTCGACGCGCTGGTCCATGACCAGCAGCGGCTGCGGCACGTGCGCGGCCAGCGTGTAGGCCGCGGTGAGGCCGGCCTCACCGAACACGATCTGCGCCGTCGCCGGCAGCCGGGCGGGGTAGTTGCCCGCGCTGGCGATGAGGAAGCCGCGCAGCGTGAGGGCGGCGCTGGTCTCGCCCGCGAGACCCGACCGGCCGGCCCCGTTGAGCACGTTGACCGTGATCGAGGTGTAGGGGACCGGCAGGGATCCCTCGGGCGGGCACGGCGGGGGCGGCAGCGCGGTGCCGGTGTCCTCCGGCGCCGGACTGCTGAAGTCACGTTCGAGGAACGGCGCGGAGACCACGCCGGTGTAGACGGCCGCCGACGCGACACCGACCACGACGAGGCCGGCCACGAGGGAGCCGAAGATCACGGCCTGCCGCTCGTGCTTGCGGCGCCGGCGCAGCCGCCGCTCGCGCTCCGCGGCGGTGAGCTCCTCCATCATCCCTCCAGGACGAGCACGCGCGCGTGCAGGATGGGGCGCTGCTGCAGCGCGGCCCGGACGGCCCGGTGCAGGCCGTCCTCGAGGTACATCACGCCCTTCCACTGCACCACGTGCGCGAAGAGGTCGCCGTAGAACGTCGAGTCCTCCGAGAGGAGGTTGTCGAGGTTGAGCGTGCGCTTGGTGGTCACCAGGTCGTCGAGCCGGACCTGGCGCGGCGGGACCTCCGCCCACTGCTTGGGCGTGGTCAGACCATGGTCCGGGTACGGGCGCCCGTCGCCCACGGCCTTGAAGATCACAGCGCGAGTCTAGACGGGGCGGACGGGAGCGTCCGTCCCTCTGAGGTCGGACAACCCGTCAGCACCGGCGCACGCCGCACTCACAGGTCCTTGCGGCCGAAGGAGACGGCGGCCAGGCCCCACACCATCACGACCCACGCGGCGGCCCAGGCGAGATAGGCGCCGGTCAGCGGTGCGTCGCCGAGGAACGGGAAGCCCGCCATCTCCGCACCGAACTGCGCGAACGCGGCCGGGTCCTGGAACGCGTGCATCGCGCCGCGCCACAGGCCGTCGGTCGGCAGGAGGATGCGGGAGATCGTGCCGACCCGGGCCATGCCGTCGTTGCCGAACGCCTGCCCGAGCCCGCCCACGACGCCGGCGACCCACGTGGCGCCGAAGAGGCCGACCGCCACCACGCCCGAGGCCATGGGCGAGACCACGGTCGACAGCAGCAGGCTGAGCGTGAGCAGCACGACCGTCTGGAAGGCGAGCAGCGCCAGCGCGAGGACGGGCTGGGGCGGCCAGTAGTCGACCGTCCACAGGACGACGAGGCACTGGGCGAGCCCGGCGAGCACGACGAATGCCGTGCCGAACGCGACCAGCCCGAGCCACTTGCCCAGCAGCACGGCCGGCCGCCGGACGGGCCGCGCGAGGACCGAGAGCGCGATGCCCGACTCGGTCTCACCGGCGAGCGTCGGCCCGGCGAGGAACGCCGTGCCCAGCGCAGCGATGAGGCTGAAGCCGAACATCACGAGGTTGAGCACCTGGGACGCGGCGAGCCGGGCCTGGCCGGACGTGAGGGTCCCGAAGTCCGACTCCGCGGCGAGGCGGGAGAAGCCCCAGGCGCTCAGCGCGAGGAGCACGAGCGTGAGCCCGGCGAGGGCGAGGACGACGCGGCGGCGCGAGGCCTCACGCAGCGTCAGGCCGGCGATCGTCAGGACGGTGCGGGTGGTCGTCATCGGTCCGTCCCGATCGAGCTGTCGGTGCTGTCGGTGGCGTCCGTCGTCGAGCCGGCCCGCAGGATGCCGAGGAGGCGCTCCTCGAGGCTGATCCGGCCGGGCTCGACGGCGTGCACCCGGGCACCCGCGGCCACCAGGGACGCGACGAGGTCGGGGACCGTCGCGTCCGCCTCCGCCGCGGGCAGCGCGACGGTGAACCAGTCGACGTCCCGCCGGACGGGTCCGGTCGCGGCGAGCGCCTCCTCGACCGCGGGCGAGACGCCGGTCAGCCGCAGCCGCAGCTCGCGCTGACCGAGCAGCTCCCCGAGCGACCCCTCGACGGCCACCCGGCCGTGGTCGAGGATCACCACCCGGTCGCAGACCCGCTCGACCTCGCCGATCAGGTGCGAGTTGAGCAGCACGGCGACGCCCTTCGCGCGCAGGTCGAGCACGATGTCGCGCACGTCGGCCCGGCCGAGCGGGTCGAGCGCACTCGTGGGCTCGTCGAGGATGACGAGCTCCGGACGTGCGACCAGCGCGACGGCGAGGCCCAGGCGCTGCTGCATGCCCTTGGAGAAGCCGCCGACGCGGTCCCCGCCGCGGTCGCCCAGGCCCACGAGACCGAGCCGGTCGCGCTGCTCCTGCTCGGGGACGGCGAGCCCGGCGAGCCGCGCGTGCAGCGCGAGCACCTCGCTCGCGCTGAGCCACGGCTGGTAGCGGAAGAGCTCGGGCAGGTAGCCGACGCGGGCGCGCGCCGTCGGGTCCGTGGCCGGCCGGCCGAGCACCATCGCCTCGCCCCCGTCCGGCCGGACGAGCCCGAGCAGCATCTTGATGACAGTCGTCTTGCCGGCGCCGTTGGGGCCGAGCAGCCCGACGACCTGGCCGCGGCCGACCTCGAGCGAGACGTCCTCGACGGCGGTGCGGCGGCCGTAGCGCTTGCGCAGGCCCGCGCACCAGAGCGCCGGCGAGGGAGGGAGGTCGGCCACGAGC
>CAUQTR010000353.1:0-3205 GCA_963521045.1 uncultured Actinotalea sp. | reverse complement strand
GCCCGGGCGAGCTCGACGCCCACCTCGACGTCCGCGGGCAGCAGCTCGACGCCCGGTCGTGGGCGCTGCTGCGCGCGGCGGCCGAGCTCGTCGCCGCCCTGGGTGCGACGACCGGGTCCTGACGGGACGGGACCGAGGTCGTCGCAGGTCCCGGACCCGGTGTGGCAGGATGGCGGCGTCGCACGGGTGACCTGGACCACACCCCGGACGGACCCTCGCGGGTCCGGCCGGACCGGCTCGGCCGGATGGTCGAAGGCCCCGTGCCGGTGTCATCGATGACACCTGACACTCCCATCACGACGGATCGTCCGGCACGTACCTGCCGGTGGAGGGATCGGATTCATGGCTACGGTCACGTACGACAAGGCTTCCCGGATCTACCCGGGGACCGAGCGCCCCGCGGTCGACGCACTCGACCTGGAGATCGCCGACGGCGAGTTCCTCGTCCTCGTCGGCCCGTCCGGCTGCGGCAAGTCCACCTCGCTGCGCATGCTCGCCGGCCTGGAGGACGTCAACTCCGGCCGCATCCTCATCGGCGACCGCGACGTCACGGACGTCCAGCCGAAGGACCGCGACATCGCGATGGTGTTCCAGAACTACGCCCTCTACCCCCACATGTCCGTCGCGGACAACATGGGCTTCGCGCTGAAGATCGCCGGCACCCCCAAGGCCGACATCCGCAAGCGCGTCGAGGAGGCCGCGAAGATCCTCGACCTCACCGAGTACCTCGACCGCAAGCCGAAGGCGCTCTCCGGCGGCCAGCGTCAGCGCGTGGCCATGGGCCGCGCGATCGTGCGCCAGCCGCAGGTGTTCCTCATGGACGAGCCGCTGTCGAACCTCGACGCCAAGCTCCGCGTCCAGACGCGCACGCAGATCGCCTCGCTCCAGCGCCGCCTGGGTGTCACCACGGTCTACGTCACGCACGACCAGACCGAGGCCCTGACGATGGGCGACCGCATCGCGGTGCTCAAGGACGGCATCCTCCAGCAGGTCGGCACGCCCCGGGACATGTACGACACCCCGGCCAACGTGTTCGTCGCCGGCTTCATCGGCTCGCCGGCCATGAACATCGGCTCGTTCCAGGTGTCGGACGGCGCCGCGCAGCTCGGCCAGACGCGCATCCCGCTCGAGCGCGACGTCATCGCCACCATCAAGCCGGAGGACAAGGGCCACATCACGATCGGCTTCCGTCCCGAGTCGCTCGACATCGTCACGCAGGCCAACGAGGGCGCGATCCCGATCAAGGTCGTCCTCGTGGAGGAGCTCGGCTCCGACGCGTTCGTCTACGGCGAGCTCGCGGGCGCCGGCGCGGCGGCCAAGGAGATCCACTCCGGCGCCGGCGACGCGCAGATCATCGTGCGCGTCGACCCGCGTCAGGTCCCGATGAAGGGCGACACCATCTGGGTCGCCATCCGCCCGGGCGAGCGCCACGTGTTCTCGTCGAGCAGCGGTGCCCGCATCGACCTCTGACGAGCACCTGCACCACCCAGCACACCTGATCACCGGTTGATCACCGGAGGGCGGGACGGCACGCAGCCGTCCCGCCCTTCGCGTCCCGCCCGTCGGAGGACCCCATGCCCGACTCCCTGCAGATCACCGCCGCCGCGCCGGACCCCGCCCTCCTCGACCTGCCGTGGCACATCCCGCTCGAGGACTGGCCGCAGGACGTCCTCGCCGCCCTCCCCCGAGGGATCTCGCGGCACGTGGTCCGCTTCGTCAAGCTGTCCGGGCGCGTCATCGCGGTCAAGGAGATCGGCGAGACGGTCGCCTACCGCGAGTACGAGCTGCTGCGGGCCCTCAGCCGGTTGGACGTGCCGAGCGTCGAGCCGGTGGGGGTCATCAACGGGCGCCGCTCCCCCGACGGCGAGCGGCTCGAGGCCGTGCTCATCACCAAGCACCTGCAGTTCTCGCTGCCGTACCGCGCGCTGTTCAGCACCGCGCTGCAGCCCCACACGACCGGCCGGCTGATCGACGCCCTCGCCGTGCTCCTCGTGCGGCTGCACCTGTCGGGCTTCTACTGGGGCGACGTCTCGCTGTCGAACACGCTCTTCCGGCGCGACGCCGAGACCTTCGCCGCGTACCTCGTCGACGCCGAGACGGGTGACCTGCACGAGCGGCTCTCGGACGGTCAGCGCGCGTACGACCTCGAGGTGGCGCGCGTCAACATCATCGGTGAGCTCATGGACCTCGAGGCCGGTGAGCTGCTCGAGGAGGGCGTGGACACCGTCGCGATCGGCGGCCGCCTCGTCGAGCGGTACGAGGAGCTGTGGGCCGCGCTGACCGACGCCGAGTCGTTCGGCACGGGCGAGCGCTGGCGGGTCGCGGCGCGCATCGAGCAGCTCAACGAGCTGGGCTTCGACGTCGGCGAGCTTGACATCACGACGGACGTCGACGGCACCACGGTGAGCATCCGGCCCAAGGTCGTCGACGCCGGCCACCACAGCCGCCGGCTCATGCGGCTCACCGGCCTCGACGTCGAGGAGAACCAGGCCCGGCGCATGCTCAACGACCTCGACGCCTACCGCGCCGCCGCCGACCGGCAGGGCGAGGACGAGGAGTTCGCGGCCCACGACTGGCTGACCACCGTGTTCGAGCCGGCGGTCCGCGCGGTGCCCCGGGAGCTGCGCGGCAAGCTCGAGCCCGCGCAGATGTTCCACGAGATGCTCGACCACCGCTGGTTCGCGTCCCGCGAGCAGGGGCGCGACGTCCCGATGGCGGAGGCCGTGCGCAGCTACGTCGACACCGTCCTGCGGCACCGCCCGGACGAGAAGGCGATCCTCGGCGTCGACACCGCGGTCATCCCCCGCATCAGCGAGGGCTGACCCCCGCCCTACCCGAGCACCCCCGCGAACTGGAGGGTGGGGCGGGGTCAGCTGCGGTCGGCGCGGCGCAGGCGCGCCACCTCGTAGAGGCTGATGCCGGCCGCGACGCCCGCGTTGAGCGACTCGACCGCGCTGCCGATCGGGATGGACGCGACGACGTCGCACGTCTCGCGCACGAGGCGCCCCAGGCCCTTGCCCTCGGAACCGACGACGAGCACCACGGGCCCGGTCGCCAGCTCGAGGTCGCCGACCTCCATCGTCCCGCCCGCGTCCAGCCCGACGACGAAGCAGCCGGCGTCGCGCAGCTCGGTCAGGGCGCGGACGAGGTTCGTGACCCGGGCCACGGGCACGCGTGCCGCGGCGCCGGCCGAGACCTTCCACGC
>CAUQTR010000352.1:0-3209 GCA_963521045.1 uncultured Actinotalea sp. | reverse complement strand
GTGACGAGCTCATCGCCGAGGCGGTGCGGGTCGCGCGGGCGGCGGACGTCGCCGTCGTCGTCGTCGGGACGAGCGCGGCGGTCGAGTCCGAGGGCTTCGACCGGACCTCGCTCGCCCTGCCCGGGCGGCAGGACGACCTCGTGCGCGCGGTGGCCGCGGCGAACCCGCGCACGGTCGTCGTGGTCAACGCCGGGGCACCCGTGCTCCTGCCCTGGCGCGACGAGGTTGCCGCCGTGCTGCTCACGTGGTTCGGGGGGCAGGAGTTCGGTCACGCGCTCGCGGACGTGCTCACGGGGGCGGCCGAGCCCGGCGGGCGGCTGCCCACCACGTGGCCGGCGACCGAGGACGTCCCCGTGCGGGACGTGACGCCGGTCGACGGCGTCCTGCACTACGACGAGGGCATCCACGTCGGGTACCGCGCCTGGCAGCGCACGGGCGCGGTGCCCGCCTACCCCTTCGGTCACGGCCTCGGCTACACGACGTGGTCCTACGACGCCGTCGACGTCGGTCCCGATGCCGGCGGGGGCGTGGTGGTGACGGCACGCGTGACGAACACCGGTGGCCGTACCGGCCGCGAGGTCGTCCAGGTGTACGTCGCCCGGCCGGACTCCGCGGTGGACCGGCCCGAGCGCTGGCTCGCCGGGTCGGCGGTCGTCGAGGCGGAGCCCGGCTGCACCGCGACGGCGCGCGTGACCGTGCGGCCGCGGGCGTTCGAGCACTGGGACGAGAGCGTCCACGCCTGGGCCGCGGAGCCCGGCATCTTCACGGTGCTCGTCGCACGCGACGCGCAGGCCGCCGAGCTGAGCGCGGAGGTCCAGCGGCCGTAGCGGCACCACGTGGCAGGACCTCGACGGGGAGTGGCCGACGAAGACATTGACAGACGTCGATGTCTGCGCCAGGGTGCAGACATCGACGTTCGTCGATCTCTGCACCCGCCGCTGACGGCACGCACCCAGGAGGACACCCATGGACGAGGACATCCGCGAGACGGTCCGCGAGCGCTACGCGCTGGCGGCCGTGCAGGCGCAGGGCGACGGTGGCTGCTGCGGCGGCGCCGGTGGCTGTGGGCCCGTCGACGTCGTCGTCGACGAGCGGTTCGGTGCCGGGCTGTACGGCGCCGAGGACGCGGCAGCCGTGCCCGCCGAGGCGCTCGCGGCCTCGCTGGGGTGCGGCAACCCGCTCCTCGTGGCGGACCTGCGCGAGGGTGACCGCGTGCTCGACCTCGGCTCGGGCGGCGGCATCGACGTGCTGCTCTCCGCGCGCCGGGTCGGCGCGACCGGCTTCGCCTACGGCGTCGACATGACCGACGAGATGCTCGAGCTGGCCCGGGCGAACGCGGAGCGTGCCGGAGCCGCGAACGTCGAGTTCCGCAAGGGCACCATCGAGGAGCTGCCGCTCGACGACGCGAGCGTCGACGTCGTCATCTCCAACTGCGTCGTCAACCTCTCGCCCGACAAGGACGCGGTCCTCGCGGAGGCGTTCAGGGTGCTCGTGCCCGGCGGTCGGTTCGGCGTCTCCGACGTCGTCGCGGAGGACCACCTCAGCCCGGAGCTCCGGGCGGAGCGCGGCTCCTACGTCGGCTGCATCGCGGGCGCCCTGTCCCGGGCCGAGTACCTCGAGGGCCTGGCGCGCGCGGGCTTCGTCGACGCCGACGTCGTGTTCACGCACGCCGTCGCCGACGGGATGCACGGCGCGATCGTCCGTGCCCGGAAGCCCGAGGGGGAGCGGTGACCATGCACCCCGACCTCGCACTCCTGGAGCACCACCAGCGGGTCCGTGCTGCCGTGCGGCCCGCCGCGGGCGTCCGGCCGGCGACGCGCGTCGACGATCCCGCCTGCTGCCCCGCCTGACGCCGGCGCGCTCACTGCCGCTCAGCCCGTGGTGACCTCGTCGCCCGCGGCGAACGACCCGCGCGCCTGTCCCTCGTCGAGCCACGCGAGGCACAGGCCGCGCCGGTCGCCCTGGCCCCAGCTCGCCTCGGACGGAGTCCAGACGACGGCGCGGAAGCCCGCATCCCGCTGCGCGGTGTCCATCTCGCACGCGGCCGTGGCCTCCGCCTCGACCGTGCTCCGCCCCGGCCATGCGTCACTGCGGAAGGGGTGGGCGCCGACGACCTCGGCGACGTGCGGGTCCTCGCACGGCACGACGTCGACCCGCGCGACGCGCCCGTCCTGCGGGAGCGTCTCGACGCAGTGTCCGACGTCGAGCCGGCGCGCGTGGACCTGCGTCGGGTCCGTGACCTCACCCAGCGTGCTCGTCCGGGCGGAGGTGACGAACGTGATGACGGCCCACGCCACGAGCCCGAGGACGGCCACGCCCGTCAGCACGAGGACGAGCACGAGCGCGCGTCGGTTGCGGCGCGGCGGCTCGGTCCCGGGCTGCGGCGCCGACCAGCCCGGGGCGAAGTAGGGCTCCTGCGGGTAGTACCCCCCGCCCCCGCTCGTGCTCATCGCTCGGTCTCCCGGCTCGTCGGCCCGCTCATCGCACGAATGCGCTCGGGTCGTTCGCCATCGAGAGGATGACGAGCACCATCGCCAGGGTGCCGAGAGCACCCGAGACGATGCCGGTGATCGCCAGGCCTCGTCCCCGGGTGCCACGGCTCCTGGTGCGCTGCAGGCCCGCGATCCCGAGCCCGACGGCCAGCGGGCCGAGCGCGATGCCGATGCAGGTGAGGAGGCCGATGACGCCGACGAGCATCGACGCGAGGGACATCGGGTCGGTCGGCGGGGGTGGCGGGGTCCAGGCGAACGCCGGGCCGTAGGGGACGGGCCCGCTGTAGCCGGGCGGAACCTGGTGCTGGGGGCTCGCGTACTGCGTACCCGGGTACGGCGCACCCGCGCCCGGGTACTGCGCACCCGGGTACGGCGCCCCGGGGTGTTGCGCGCCGGGGTACTGCGCGCCGGGGTACTCCGCGCCGGGGTACGGCCCTGGGGCACCCGGGTAGTGGGCGCTCGGGTACGCCGCGCCCGGGTAGGGCCCGGGTGCGCCGGGGAACGCCCCGGGTGGACCGGGCTGGTACGGCATGCCCGGTGGGGGACCGAACGCGCCGGGTGCGCCGGGGAACGGCGGACGCTGCCACGGCGCCGGCGGCTCCTCGGGCTGCATGCCGAAACCCTCGGCGGGGAACGTCTCCGAGAGGTAGCCCCCGCGGCGCGGCTGGACGGCGCCGTCCTGGTCCACCACGGCGCCGGACGCGCCCCAGCCGGGTC
>CAUQTR010000351.1:0-3219 GCA_963521045.1 uncultured Actinotalea sp. | reverse complement strand
GCCCTCGGCCGGCCACCGCTCGAGCGCGACGGTGAACGCGTCCTGCACCGCGTCCTCCGCGAGGCCGACGTCGCCGAGGACGCGCGCGAGCACGGCGACGGCTCGCCCGTGCTCGCGCCGGAACACGTCCTCGACGGCGGTGCTCACCGGCGGAACGGACGGACCTCGATCGGCAGGCCGGTCGCCGCCGCGAAGCGTCGGCCCCACCCGAGCGCGGCGTCGAGGTCGGGCACGTCCACGATCGTGAAGCCGCCCAGGTGCTCCTTGGCCTCGGCGAACGGACCGTCGGTGAGCACGACGTCGCCGTCGGAGGAGCGCAGCACGGTCGCGGTGCTCGGCTCGTGCAGGCCGCCCGCGAAGACCCACTGCCCGGCGGCGCGCAGCTCGGCGTCGATCGCGCCGACCTCGCGCATGACGGGCTCGAGGACCTCGGGCGGCGGGGGCGGTCCGGCGGGCTCGAAGATGCTGATCAGGTACGTGCTCATGGCTGTCTCCTCCGGGTCCGGGGTCGACCGCGTCGGCCCTCACCCCCTGGACGAACGGGGACGCCCGTTCTCGACACCGATCGCACACCCGACACCGATCGAACACCCGAGACTGCGGCGTGCGACACCCGTCAGGACAACGCGCCGACGTACCCCTGCGACTCGTCCGCGGCGGCGCCGAGGTAGCGCGGCCGGTCCTCCGGCTCGGGCTCACCCTGCGCGACGTCGCAGACCGCGACGCTGACGTTGTCGTGCGCGTCGGCGGCGAGCGCCGCGGCGAGCAGGGCCTCGACGGCGTCGTCGGGGCTCGCTGCGGCCGCGAGGAGAGCGAGCAGCTCCTCCTCCGGCACGTAGTCCGTGAGCCCGTCGCTCGTGATCAGCCAGCGGTCGCCCGGCTCGGCGTCCACGTGCAGCAGCGTGAGGCCGGCGGCGTCCGCGACGTCGCCCGAGAGCGAGCGCAGGATGACGTTGCGCTGCGGGTGCTCGCGGGCGTCCCGGGGATCGACGACCCCCTGGTCGACGAGGGCCTGCACGAGGGAGTCGTCACGGGTGACGCGGCGTCCGTGGCCGTCCCGGACGAGGTAGGCCCGCGAGTCGCCGATGTGGGCGACGCGCACCTCGTCGGCGGCGCAGAACAGACCGGTGAAGGTGGTCGCCATGCCGCGCAGCCGGGGCTCGCGCCCGG
This sequence comes from uncultured Actinotalea sp., assembly GCA_963521045.1. Lineage (GTDB taxonomy): Bacteria > Actinomycetota > Actinomycetes > Actinomycetales > Cellulomonadaceae > Actinotalea. The sequence goes on along the minus strand of CAUQTR010000351.1, from coordinate 2,049 downwards.
CGCGCAGCGCGAGGTCCGCGTTCGCGGTGGCCACCAGCTCGCGCAGGTCCTCCGGTGTGAGCCGGCTGAGGTCGCGCGTCGCGAGGGCAGCCATGAGCCGGTGCGTCACGGTCCAGGAGGCGACGTCACCGCCCGCGTGGCCGCCGACGCCGTCGGCCACGAACGCGAACCGCGGGCCGCAGCCCACGGAGTCCTGGTTGTCGGCGCGGTGCGGTCCCGTGACGGATCGTGCCGCCGTGACGAGCCTGGTCGTCATGGGTCCCCCTCCCGTGCGTGACTGCGGCCATCGTCGTCCACGTCCCGCCGGGACGCCATTCGCCGGCGTACCACGTGCGGCGGACGGGTGAGGCGTTCCGCTCAGGGCAGACGGGCACGACGGACAAAGCGGTCGACCCGTGTCGGTGGTCGCGGCAACACTGGTGACGACCGCCGAGCCGACGCCGCCTCCCGGTCCGTCCACGACCACCGGCCCGGAGCGCGAGCCCCGAACGCCGGCCCGCGAGGACCCCGACCGATGAGATCGCGCGACCGGCCGGGTCGGTAGGGACGGCCATCGCTGTGCACTCCTCAGCACCACCCGGCACCCGCCGGTCCGAGCAGACCTCCTGGAGACCGTCCGTGACATCCACCACCCCCGATCGCATGAGCGCACGAGACCGGACGGCCGTCGTCCTGCTCCTCATCTCCACGTTCGTCGTGATCCTCAACGAGACCGTCATGGGCGTGGCTCTGCCGCACCTCATGGCCGACCTGGACATCACCGCGAGCACCGCCCAGTGGGTCACGGCGGCGTTCATGCTGACGATGGCCGTCGTCATCCCGGTCACCGGCTTCGTCATCCAGCGCACGACGACGCGGGCGACCTTCATCGCGGCGATGGGCCTCTTCAGCCTCGGCACCCTGATCTGCGCGCTCGCCCCGGGCTTCGCCGTCCTGCTCGCCGGGCGCGTCGTGCAGGCGAGCGGCACGGCGATCATGCTGCCGCTCCTCATGACGACCGTGATGACCGTGACGCCGCCCGCCACGCGCGGCCGGACGATGGGGAACATCAGCGTGGTCATCTCCGTCGCGCCCGCGCTGGGGCCGACGATCTCCGGCTTCGTGCTCAGCGTGCTGGACTGGCGCTGGCTGTTCGGCCTCGTGCTCCCGATCGCCCTCGCGTCGCTCGCGCTCGGCGCCGCGCGGCTGCAGAACCTCACGGAGCCGCGCTACGCCCGCGTCGACGTCGGGTCGGTCGTCCTGTCCGCGATCGGCTTCGGCGGGATCGTCTACGGGCTGAGCCGCTTCGGGGAGGCGGCGGGCGAGGCAGGCGGCCTGGTCGCCGCCTGGACGCCGATCCTCGCGGGCGCGGCCGGTCTCTCGCTGTTCGTCGCGCGCCAGATCTGGCTCCAGCGCACCGACGCGGCCCTGCTCGACCTGCGCACGTTCCGCTCGCCGACGTTCGCGGTCGCGGTCGGGCTCATGGCGATCAGCATGATGGCGCTCTTCGGCACCATCATCCTGCTGCCCATCTACGCCCAGACCGTGCTCGGCCTCGAGGCCCTGCAGACGGGCCTGCTGCTCCTGCCAGGAGGCCTGCTCATGGGCTTCGTGGCGCCGGCTGTCGGGCGTGCCTACGACAGGTACGGCCCGCGCGTGCTGCTCGTGCCCGGGACCGTGATCGTGAGCGCGTCGGCCTGGGTGCTCACGACCCTGGGTGTCGGCAGCTCGCCGTGGTTGCTGCTCGCCGCGCACGTCGTGCTCAGCGGCGGTCTCGCGCTGATGTTCACACCGCTGTTCACGGCGTCGCTCGGCTCGCTGCGCCCGCAGCTGTACTCGCACGGCAGCGCCGTGGTCGGCACCGTGCAGCAGCTGGCCGGTGCCGCCGGGACGGCGCTCTTCGTGACGGTGATGACCGCACAGGCCGCGACGTCGGCCGAGCGGGGAGCGGGCCTCGTCGAGTCGACGGCGGACGGGGTGCACGCCGCGTTCCTCGTGGGTGCGGTCATCACGCTGCTCGCGATCCCCGCGGCGTTCGCCGTCCGCGCGGCCTCCGGGTCCGGGGCCGGC
>CAUQTR010000350.1:0-3229 GCA_963521045.1 uncultured Actinotalea sp. | reverse complement strand
GGCCCCCCGCGGCCCGCGCACCCGGCGCACCGGCCCAGGCGGCTGCGCCCACGGCGTCGACCAGGACCGCGCCCCCGGGCCGGCGGGTCGGCCTCTCGGAGAGCCTCACGGCCAACGACCTGGTGCTCGACGACGCGCTGCGGGCGATGATCGAGCTCGGTGCCTCCGACCTCCATCTCACGACGGGCGCGCCGCCGATGGTCCGGCTCGACGGGGGCCTTCGCCCGCTCGAGGGCTTCCCGACGATGTACGGCGAGGCGCTCCAGCGCACCCTCTACGCCGTCATCACGCAGAAGCAGCGGGAGAAGTTCGAGGAGACCCTCGAGCTCGACTTCGGGTACGCCGTGCGCGGCGTCTCGCGCTTCCGCGTGAACATGTACCACCAGCGGGACTCGGTCGGCGCGGCCTTCCGCATGATTCCCTACGAGATCAAGCCGCTCGAGGACCTGGGCGTGCCGGCGGTCGTCGCGAACTTCGCCGGGCTGCCGCGCGGCCTGGTGCTCGTCACCGGCCCCACCGGGTCGGGCAAGTCGACGACGCTCGCGTCGATCATCGACCTCGCCAACCGCACGCGCAGCGACCACATCATGACGGTCGAGGACCCCATCGAGTTCCTGCACCGCCACAAGAAGTCGCTCATCAACCAGCGTGAGGTCGGAGCGGACACGCTCTCGTTCGCGAACGCTCTCAAGCACGTCCTGCGCCAGGACCCTGACATCATCCTCGTGGGCGAGCTCCGCGATCTCGAGACGATCGCCGTGGCGCTGACGGCCGCGGAGACCGGCCACCTCGTGTTCGGCACGCTGCACACCCAGGACGCCGCCCAGACCGTCGACCGCATCATCGACGTCTTCCCGGCCTACCAGCAGGATCAGATCCGCACCCAGCTGGCGAGCGCGCTCCAGGGCGTCGTGTCACAGACGCTCTGCAAGAAGGCCAACGGGCGGGGCCGTGTCGTGGCCACCGAGGTGATGCTCGCGACACCGGCCATTCGCAACCTCATCCGCGAGGGCAAGACGCACCAGATCTACTCCGCCATGCAGGCCGGTGGGTCGCACGGCATGCACACGATGGACCAGCACCTCGCCGAGCTGGTGAAGACCAGTCGGATCACCTACGAGATGGGTGTCGAGAAGTGCCAGAACATCGAGGACTTCAACCGCCTCGTCGGCCGGACCTCGCGCATGGCGCAGGGCGCGGGGTCGATGAGTGACCCGATGACAGGCGGGGCGGGCCAGTCGATGGCCGCGCCGTCGGCCGTCCGGCCCACGTCGGCGTACGGCGAGCAGCGCCCCGGAGGGCAGTGATGGCGACGACGACGGGCAACCGCACCTTCGAGTACGCGGTCAGGAACAAGGAGGGCAAGGTCGTCAAGGGGCGCATCGACGCCCAGAACCAGGCCGCCGTGGCGACCCGCCTGCGCACCATGGGTGTCGCCGCGATCTCCATCTCCGAGGTCCAGACGGGCGGCCTCAACCGCGAGATCTCGATCCCCGGGATGAGTGACCGCATCAACATGAAGGACCTTGCGATCATGGCGCGCCAGATGGCGACCATGATCAATGCTGGCCTCTCCCTCCTCCGCGCGCTGCACATCCTCGCCGAGCAGACGGAGAACAAGCCGTTGGCCCGGACGCTCGCCGCGGTGCGGAACGACGTGGAGGCCGGGACGGCCTTCTCCACGGCGCTGGGCCGTCACGCGACGGTCTTCCCCCCACTGATGATCAACATGATCCGGGCGGGCGAGATCGGGGGGTTTCTCGACCAGGTGCTCGTCTCCGTCGCCGAGAACTACGAGTCGGAGGTCAGGCTCCGCGCGAAGATCAAGTCGGCGATGACCTACCCCGTGATCGTCTTCATCATGGCCATCCTCGCGGTGATCGGCATGCTCCTGTTCATCGTCCCGATCTTCGTCGGCATGTTCGAGTCCATGGGCGGGCAGCTCCCGCTGCCCACCCAGATCCTGGTCTGGATGGCCGACGTCATGAAGTGGCTCGCGCCGGTCCTGGTCGTCGTGGGAATCGCTTTCGCGGTGTGGTGGGGCAAGCACAAGAACGACGTCGTCGTGCGCGAGAGGCTCGACCCGTTCAAGCTCAAGGTGCCCATCTTCGGACAAATGTTCCGGAAGGTGGCCGTCGCGCGGTTCACGCGCAACTTCGGCACGATGATCCACGCCGGTGTTCCCATTCTCCAGGCGCTCGACATCGTCGGCGAGACCAGCGGCAACATGGTCATCGAGAAGGCCGCGCGGTCGATCCGCGACTCCGTGCGCAAGGGCCAGTCCCTCGCCGGCCCGCTGCACGACCATCCTGTCTTCCCGCCGATGGTCGTGCAGATGATCACGGTCGGTGAGGACACAGGTGCCCTTGACCAGATGCTCCACAAGATCGCCGAGTTCTACGACCAGGAGGTCGAGGCGACCGCCGAGCAGCTGACGTCGCTCATCGAGCCCCTGATGATCGCCGTCCTCGGCACGATCATCGGCGGCATGATCATCGCCCTCTACATGCCCATCTTCTCGATCTTCAACCTCATCGAGTAGGCGGAAGGTCCGCGGCGGCCGGGCGAAATACTGCTCCGAGCGGGTGAAAACTCGGCCTCTGTGGAACTTCCGCTCAAGGCCTGCCGAGCGGCGGCCGATGAGAGACGCGTAGCACCGATCCGCCGGTTCGCCGGCACTCACACTGCAAACGAAGGGCAGCGCAATGATCTCGCGCATCCGCAAGTCCATCGAGGAGAAGGACCAGGGCTTCACCCTCGTCGAGCTCCTCGTCGTCATGATCATCATCGGCATCCTCGCCGCGATCGCGATCCCGGTCTTCCTCAACCAGCGCGCGAAGGCCCGCGACACGTCGACGAAGGCCGACATCTCGACGATCGGCAAGGAGATCGCCACGTACTACGTCGACGGCACGGCGGCGCCGACCGTCGCGCAGGCCGCCATCGGCGGCGACGTCACGGCCGCCGGCGCGACCATCCGTGTGAGCACGGGCACCGACGTCACGGACTCGACGGCCGGCAGCATCGTCAGCTCGACGTCGTGGTGCGTCGAGGCCACCAACGCCGATGGTGCCCAGAAGGTCTACAGCTACTCGGCCGACAAGGGTCTCCGCTCCGGCGGCTGCGCCGGCGCGACCAACTCCTGATCTCAGGATCTGCGTACCGCTGGGGCGGGGGGGGGGGGCCCCCCCCCCCCCCCGCCCCCCCACCCCGGACCGGTGGGCCTGGC
>CAUQTR010000349.1:0-3230 GCA_963521045.1 uncultured Actinotalea sp. | reverse complement strand
CCTCCTGCCGGGCTACGTAGCCCGCGACCGCCGGGGAGGCCGGCAGCGCCCCGCCGTACACCCGCTGGACGAGGACGGCGGCCGCCAGGTCGCGCAGGTCCCGCCGGACGCTGTCCTCCGAGACGCCCAGCTCGAGCGCCAGGTCCTTCGCCACCAGGCGGCCGTCGGCGCGCAGGCGCTGCAGCAGGAGCTCGCGGCGGTGGGCGGCGTGCGGGGACGACGTCGGCTTCACGTTTCTCCTTGTTTCTGCACGATATTGCGCGTTAGCGTACCCGCATGACCACCACCGAGAGTGCCACTCGCCCGCTGCTCGTCCTCGTCGCCGGTCCCTACCGGTCCGGCACCGGCGACGACCCCGACCTCATGTCCCAGAACCTGGCCCGCCTCGAGGCGGCCGCCTGGCCCGTGTTCGAGCGCGGGCACGTGCCGATGATCGGCGAGTGGGTCGCCCTGCCGGTGCTGCGCAGCGCGGGCGCCCTGCTGGCCGACGGCCGGGCGGACGTCACGGCGCCCCTCGCCGCCGGCGTGATGTACCCGACCGCCGAGCGGCTCCTCGCGCACTGCGACGCGGTGCTCCGCCTGCCGGGCAGCTCGGCGGGCGCCGACCAGGACGTCGCCATCGCGCGCGAGCGCGGGCTGCCGGTGTGGACGTCGGTCGACGAGATCCCCTGGCGCATCGTCGACCCGAACGGTGCCCGCTGACCGGCCCCTCGCGCCGGGCGAGTCAGGCGATCAGTCCCCCGGCCAGACGGCGTCGGTGAGCCGGCTCGCGAGCGCGGCGACCGCCTCGCGGAGCTCCGGCCCACCCTCGACGCGGAACCGCAACGGGATCGCGGCGAGCCACTCCCCCGCGTACATCGTCGGGTTGCCGGTGGTCCCGCGCAGGACGCAGCCCCCACCCTCGGCGGTGGGCTCGAGGCGACCCATCGGCGGCCGGACGTACCGAGCGACGACGTCGGGGGCGTCCTCGAACACCACCTCGGTGGTGTACCGCCAGCCCTGGCCCAGGTGCTCCTCGAGGACGGCGACCGGGTTGAGGTCCTCGGGCGGGCGGAACCGCTCCTCGCGCGGCTCGACGGACGCGACCCGGTCGACCCGGTAGGCGCGCACGGCGCCGGCCGCGTGCGCGTGGCACAGCAGGTACCAGAGCCCATGGCGCACGACGACGGCCCACGGGTCGACGTCGCCCGTCCACGCGGTCCCGGACGCGGTGCGGTAGCCGAGGGTGACGCGGCGCTGGTCCGCGACCGCCTCGACGAGCGCGCTCGTGACGTCGGGGTCCGGGCGCCCACCACGGGGCGGGACGGCGGCCGCGAACCGGCGCACCGTCTCGGCCTGGCGCCCCACCGCCTCGGGGAGCGCGCGGACCACCTTGCCGAGCGCGGCGCCGACGGGGTCGGTGGGGTCGGCAGCCGCGTGATGACCGTCGAGCACGGCCATCACCAGCCCGAGCGCCTCGGTCGCCGTGAAGGTCACAGGCGGCAGCCGCACGCCGCGCCCCAGCCGGTAGCCGCCGTAGGGGCCGCGGGTCGCCTCCACCGGGATCCCGGCCTCGCGCAGCAGCGCCACGTACCGACGGGCGGCGCGGTCGGTGACGTCGAGCTCGGCCGCGAGGTCGGCCGCGGTGATCCCCGGCCGGGACTGGAGCAGGTCGAGCGTCCGCAGCGCGCGCGCCGTCGGACGGAGGTCGGTCACGGGACGAGGCTAGTCCGGACGCTGATCGTCCGGAACCGGCCCTACCGTGGCGGCAGAGGTGCCCGACGGCGGCGTCGGCACCGGGCACGAGGATCGGAGAACGCATGGACATCCTGCTCATCGCCGGGCTGTGGCTGGACGCGAGCGTCTGGGACGACGTCGTCCCCGCGCTGGCGGAGCGCGGCAACCGCGGCGTGCCGGTCGCCCTGCCTGGCCAGGGCGACGGCGACACGTCCGCCACGCTCGACGACCAGGTGGCCGCGGTGGTCGCCGCGCTCGACGCGGCGGAGGGGCGGCCCTGGGTGGTGGGTCACTCGGCGGCCGCCACGCTCGCGTGGCTCGCCGCCGACGCGCGGCCCGAGCGCCTCGCCGGCGTCGCCCTCGTCGGCGGCTTCCCGTCGGCCGACGGCGAGGCGTACGCGGACTTCTTCCCCGCCGTCGACGGCGTCATGGCCTTCCCCGGCTGGGCGCCGTTCGAGGGCCCGGACTCCGCCGACCTCGACGACGCCGCGCGCCGCGCGTTCGCCGAGCGCGCCGTCCGCGTGCCGGAGGGCGTCTCGACGGGCGTCGTGCGCCTCACCGACGACCGCCGGTACGCCGTCCCCGTCGTGCTGGTGTGCCCCGAGTTCACGCCGGACCAGGCGCGGCAGTGGGTCACGGGTGGTGACCTCCCCGAGCTCGCTCGCGCGGCGGACGTCTCCTACGTCGACATCGACTCCGGGCACTGGCCGATGCTCACCGCGCCGGCGGACCTCGCGCGCGTGCTCGCGGAGGCGGTGGGATGAGCGCGGGCACGGGCACACCCACGGGCACGGCATCGAGGTACACGGTCCGTCTGCTCGACGCCTCCACCTGGGACCTGTTCGCCGAGCTCGTCGAGCGCAACAACGGCGTCTTCGGCGGCTGCTGGTGCCTCGGCTGGCACCCCGAGGGCAAGGAGCGCGGCCTCGACCGCCGTGCGGTCAAGGAGCAGCGGGTCCGCACGGGTGGCGCCCACGCGGCGCTCGCGGTCGACGCCGACGGGTACGCGCAGGGCTGGGCACAGTTCGGTCCGCCGCCCGAGCTGCCCGGCATCAAGCACCGGCGCGTCTACGACCAGGACCCGCCACCCGCGCCCGACTGGCGCATCGCGTGCATCTACGTCGACCCGAGGCACCGCGGGCAGGGCGTCGCCCGGATCGCGCTCGAGGGAGCCCTCGAGGAGATCGCGCGGCGCGGCGGCGGCCGGGTCGAGGCGATCGCGGAGACGACCGACGGCCGCGTCGCCCACGGCCGGTTCCTGTTCAGCGGCACGGTCGAGCTGTTCGACCAGTACGACTTCGACCGCGTGCGGCAGGTCGGCAAGCACGCGTGGATCGTCAGCCGCGTGGTGCCCCCGGACTGACGGCGTGCCGGGCGGGGCGCCGCGAGGCGCTCAGCCCACGGACGTGAGGTGGAAGAGCTGGAGCGTCTCGGGCGGGATCGCCGGCGCCTGCACCCCGGCGCTGCGCAGCGCGGCACCCGGCAGCACGACGCCGTCGTCCGTCCAGGCGGGC
>CAUQTR010000348.1:0-3238 GCA_963521045.1 uncultured Actinotalea sp. | reverse complement strand
CCACGGGCCAGCGCGTCGGCGACGGCGGGCAGCCGGTCGAGCCCGAGCGCGAACGCCACCTTGCCCTCGGCGACCGCGCGCGTCGTCGTGAGGCGGGCCGAGATCTCGTCCCCGAGGTGGTCCGCGCTCTCGCCGAGGCGACGTCGTGCGAGCTCGGCCACGACCCGCGCCTGACCGGCTGCTGTCCACGACGCGAGCCGCTCCCACGCGGCGACCGCCTCGATGAGCGCCGCGTCATCCAGGTCGGCGGGCTCGACGCCGGCCAGGCGGTCGGCCAGCTCAGGGCCGGGCTGGGTGACGTCGAGCTCGGCGGCCATGGGATGGCGTTGGCCCCATGCCGCGAGCCAGCCCGCAGCGTCGGCCGCGGGGGCCTCGGTGCGTCGGACGAGCCGCGTGGTGGACATATCGGCACACTACGGGCGACCACCGACACGATCGGTGTGCGGGTGCGGGTGCGGGTGCGGGTGCGGGTGCGAGTGCGGGTGGAGCGACGCGGTCGGCCGACGCGGTGCGCGGACGCGGAGTGTCGAGCCGTGCGCTGACGCGGTGCGCGGACGCGGTGGGCCGACGCGGTGGGCCGACGCGGTGTGTTGACCCGTGCGCTGACGCATCGGACTGACGGGGTGTGCCGACGCGGTGTGCGCGACGTGCGGCTCCGCCGTCAGCCGGCTGCTCATCCGTCGACCGGCCTGCGGCACCCGGCCAGGACGGTCACCACAGCCACAGCCACAGCCACAGCCAGAGCCAGAGCCAGCGCCAGAGTCAGCGCCAGAGCCAGCGCCACACGCACGGCCACGGCCACGGCCACAGCCACACTCACGGCCGGCGCGCGGCCGCCGGTTCCGCCGCGAGTCCCGTCGCCCGACGGGCGACCGCCCCACCACGTCCGCGCGTCAGTGCCCGCCACTACGCTGGCCGCACCATGCCTGAGAACCTCGCGACCCCCTCTGCCCCGTCGTCCGCCGCCACCGGGACGGCCGTGCGCGTGCGCTTCTGCCCCTCGCCGACCGGCACCCCGCACGTCGGCCTCATCCGCACCGCGCTGTTCAACTGGGCCTACGCCCGCCACGTCGGGGGCACCTTCGTGTTCCGCATCGAGGACACCGACGCGGCTCGGGACAGCCAGGAGAGCTACCAGCAGCTCCTGGACGCCATGCGGTGGCTCGGCCTGGACTGGGACGAGGGCGTCGAGGTGGGCGGCCCGCACGAGCCGTACCGCCAGTCGGAGCGCATGGACGTCTACGCCGACGTCGCCCGCCGCCTGCTCGAGGGCGGCTACGCCTACGAGTCGTTCTCGACGCCCGAGGAGGTGGAGGCGCGTCACCGCGCGGCCGGTCGCGACCCCAAGCTCGGCTACGACGGGTTCGACCGCGACCTCACGGAAGCCCAGCGCGAGCAGTACCGCGCGGAGGGTCGCGAGGCCGTGCTGCGCGTGCGGATGCCCGACGACGACGTCACCTTCACGGACGTCATCCGCGGCGAGCTGACCTTCAAGGCGGGCTCGGTGCCGGACTTCGTCGTCGTCCGCGGCAACGGCCAGCCCCTCTACACGCTGACCAACCCGGTCGACGACGCCCTCATGGGCATCACGCACGTGCTGCGCGGTGAGGACCTGCTGTCCTCCACCCCCCGGCAGGTGGTGCTCTACCGGGCGCTCATGGCGCTGGGCGTGGCCACGGTCGAGCCCGTCTACGGGCACCTGCCCTACGTCATGGGGGAGGGCAACAAGAAGCTGTCGAAGCGGGACCCGGAGTCCAACCTCTTCCTGCACCGCGAGCGCGGCTTCACGCCCGAGGGCCTGCTCAACTACCTCGCCCTGCTCGGCTGGTCCATCGCTCCGGACAACGACATCTTCACGGTCGAGCAGATGGTCGCCGCGTTCGACGTCGCCGACGTGCTCCCGAACCCGGCGCGCTTCGACCTCAAGAAGGCCGAGGCCATCAACGCGACCCATCTGCGCCTGCTCGCGCCGGACGACTTCCGGGCCCGCGTCGTGCCGTACCTGCACGCGGCGGGGCGCACCTCCGCGGCCGCGTACGACGCCCTGTCCGACCGTGAGCGAGCCGTTCTCGACGCCGCCGCGCCACTGGTCCAGGAGCGGATGACGCTGCTGGGCGAGTCCGTCGGCATGCTGGGCTTCCTGCTCGTGGCGGACGACGAGCTGGTCGTCGAGGAGGACGCGCGCGCAGCCCTGCGCGACGATGCCGCGACCGTCCTCGACGCCGCGTCCGCCGCGCTCGAGCCGCTGCCCGCCGAGGGCTTCACGACGGCGGCCACGCAGGCGGCCCTCACCGCAGCGCTCGTCGAAGGCCTCGGCATCAAGCCGCGCTTCGCGTTCACGCCGCTGCGTGTCGCCGTCTCCGGGCGCCGCGTCTCTCCGCCGCTCTTCGAGTCGATGGAGATCCTCGGTCGGGACGCGACCCTCGCCCGGATCGCCGCACTCCGCGCGTCCCTGTGACGGCGGAGCACACGGCGCAGGACGCCGGAGCGGAAGCGCCGGACATGTCGCCGGCCGACCGGGGCGTCCCGGCACTGCCGACCGATCGATCCGCGGCACGCGACGTCGCGCCCGGCGCGCAGGAGACGCTCAGCGCTCACGCCCGTGCGCTCGTCGACGGCGTGCTCTTCGACATCGACGACACGCTCGTCGACACGAGGTCGGCGTTCGGTGCCGCCATGGCGGGCATCGCCGGGCGGTACCTGCCCCACCTGCCGCCCGAGTCCCATGCCGACGTCGTGGCGATGTGGCGCGCGGACGACCAGCGGCACTACGAGCGCTACACGCGCGGGGAGATCGGTTACGTCGAGCAGCGCCGCCTGCGCGCCGAGGAGCTGCACCGTCGGTACGGGGGAGCGCCCCTCGACGACGCAGGTTTCGCCGCGTGGGACGAGGTGTACCAGGAGGCGTTCGCCTCCGCGTGGGCAGCGCACCCGGAGGCCAGGGACGTCGTGGACGGGCTGCTCGCGGCGGGCGTCGTCGTCGGCGCACTCACCAATGCCGCGGTCGCCTACCAGTCGAGCAAGCTCGAGCGCGCGGGGCTCCTGGAGCGGGTCCCCCTGCTGGTCGGGGTCGACACGCTGGGCGTCGGCAAGCCGGACCCGCGGGTCTTCGCCGAGGGGTGCCGTCGGCTCGGCACCGACCCTGGTCGCACCGCCTACGTCGGCGACGAGCTCGACATCGACGCGCGGGCCGCGGTCCGCGCCGGGCTGCTCGGCGTGTGGGTCGACCGGCCGGGCC
>CAUQTR010000347.1:0-3245 GCA_963521045.1 uncultured Actinotalea sp. | reverse complement strand
ACCGTGATCGCCGGGGCGTCGAAGCCCCAGGCCGCGTCGGTGGGCACCGACACGACGGGCGACGTCGCGAGCGCGGCGCGGGACTCGGCAGTCAACGCGGTCACGTCGACAGCCGGCACGCTGCTCGGGCCGTCGGCGGGCGCGGCCGCGGCCGGGAGGGTCATGCTCATGACGAGGCCGCCGGACGCGGCGACGACGGCGGACCGGCGCCCGACGGTCGCGAGGCTGCCGGTGGCTGCCGTGGCCAGGTCGTCGAGCGGGGTCACAGGGCGGCGCGCGGCACGATGCCGGGCGCGCTGGGGGGTCTCAGACACGCGGTACCTCTCCGACGCCTACGAGGTGAGCTGTCGGGTTCGGGTGGGAGATCACCCGGCCTCGATCACACCGCTGCACCGGTGACGGCACAGCGACACTCACGCGGCTTCACCCCGAGGACCCCGCGGATCGCTCCGACGGTGCCCGGAAAATCGGTGGTTCCCCCGCTCCTGCCAGCGAGTTATGCGGACCACGGACGGTGGCAGGACTTGGCGTTCCGTCCGAGGGCGCCACGAGGAGGGATCGTGGAGCGAGACCGAAGGTACCTGCCGTTCGGGTGAATGTCACGCTCAGGTCACGGAAGCGGCACGTGGGGAATCCCACAGCCGACCGGGACCGAGGTCCGTCGACGGCATCGACGCCGCGGGCGGACCCGACGGGTCACCCCTCAGGCCGGAACCGTCGGGTCGAGCACGAAGATGTGGCGCGCGACGTCGTCGGGCAGGTCGAGCACGATGTCGGCGCCGGGCGCGCCCACCGTGACGATGCCCTGGCCGCGCTCGACGGTGATCTCCGCACCCGGCAGCACCCCGGCGCTCGAGAGGCGCTCGAGCAGGTCGGTGTCGGTCTGCAGGGGCTCGCCCAGGCGGCCCACGACGGCACGCACCGTCACGTCCGCGGGCGTCCCGTCGGAGACGGACGCCGCGCGGGCATAGGCGATGAGCGAGACGACGCCGTCGAGGAAGCCCTCGACCACGCCCTCCTCGCCGAGCTCGGCGAGCCCCGGGATGGGGTTGCCGTAGGGCGAGTGGTGCGGGTGGTCGAGGAGCTCGACGAGCCGCTGCTCGACGCGGTCGCTCATGACGTGCTCCCAGCGGCACGCCTCCTCGTGCACGAAGGACCACTCCAGGCCGATGACGTCGGTGAGCAGACGCTCGGCGAGGCGGTGCTTGCGCATCACGCGGGTCGCCTTGAGGTGGCCCGCCTCCGTGAGCTCGAGGTGACGGTCCCCGCTGACGACGACGAGCCCGTCCCGCTCCATCCGGGCCACGGTCTGGGAGACGGTCGGCCCCGAGTGGCCGAGGCGCTCCGCGATGCGTGCGCGCAGCGGGACGATCCCCTCCTCGGCGAGCTCGAAGATGGTCCGCAGGTACATCTCGGTGGTGTCGATCAGGTCGCTCACGCGGGCGTCTCTCCTCCGTCGGCCGTCTGCCTCCCAGGTTACGTGGCGCCGGGCTCGCCACGGGCCGCCGTCCCGCGGGTCCACATGGCGGTCTCACCCCCCGCGGGCGCGCCGGGTCCTGCCGGGCCCTCGGGTGCCGCCGCCTAAGGTTGACGAGTGATCGACGCGACCCGGATCGAGCTTCCCGCGCACCTGCTCCCGGCCGACGGTCGCTTCGGCTCCGGGCCGTCGAAGGTCCGCGAGGCGCAGGTGGAGGTGCTCGCCGGCCTCGGGCGGACGCTGCTCGGCACCTCGCACCGCCAGGCACCCGTGCGCGGGGTCGTCCGCCGCGTCCGCGAGGGGCTCGCGGAGCTCTTCGGCCTCCCGGAGGGCTACGAGGTCGCGCTCGGCAACGGCGGCTCGACGGCGTTCTGGGACCTCGCGACCTTCTGCCTCGTCCAGGACCGTGCCCAGCTGTGCGCCTACGGCGAGTTCGGCGCGAGCTTCGCGGCCGCCGTGACGCGCGCGCCCTTCCTCGCCACGCCCGACGTGCGCACGGCCGAGCCGGGCTCGCTCGTGCGTCCCCGCGCCGTGGAGGGCGTGGACACCTATGCCTGGCCCCAGAACGAGACGTCGACCGGCGTCGCGGCGCCGGTCGAGCGCCCCGGGGGCATCGACCCGGACGCCCTGGTGCTCGTCGACGCGACCTCGGCGGCGGGCGGGCTCGCCGTCGACGTCGGCCGGACGGGCGTGTACTACTTCGCCCCGCAGAAGAGCTTCGCGTCGGACGGGGGCCTGTGGCTCGCCGTCCTGTCCCCCGCCGCCGTGGCGCGGGCCGAGCGCGTCGAGGCCGAGCGGTGGGTGCCACGGTTCCTGTCCCTGTCGACCGCCGTCGCGAGCTCGCGGCTCGACCAGACGCTCAACACGCCGGCGATCGCGACCCTGGTCCTGCTGGCCGAGCAGCTCGACTGGATGCTCGGGCACGGCGGGCTCGCCTGGGCCGCCGCGCGGACCGCCGAGTCCGCCGCGCACCTGTACGGCTGGGCCGAGGAGCGCCCGTGGGCGACGCCGTTCGTCGCCGACCCGGCCGCGCGCAGCACGGTCGTGGGGACCATCGACCTCGACCCCTCGATCGACGCCCCGACCGTGTGCCAGGTCCTGCGCCGGCACGGCGTCGTCGACGTCGAGCCGTACCGCAAGCTCGGTCGCAACCAGCTGCGCGTCGCGATGTTCCCTGCCGTCGACCCGGCCGACGTCCAGGCGCTGACCGCCTGCGTCGACCACGTCGTCGAGCGCCTCACGTGATCGACGGCGGCGGGCCCGCGGGGCCCGTGCGCACCCGGTTCGTGCGCGACCGGCTGACCCTCACGCTGTACGCGCCGTTCATCACCTGGGGCTGGTTCCTCTACGGCTTCTCCCCCGCCGTCCCCGTCATCGCGGACGAGCAGGGCATCCGCTACGGCCTGGCCGGCCTGCACGGGACGGCGATGGCGGTCGGGACGATCGCCACGGGGTTCGTCAGCTCCCGGGTCGCCCAGCGGTTCGGCCGCAAGAACCAGGCACTCCTCGGCGGGGTCGTGCTCTGCGTCGGCATCGCGCTGCTCCTCGCCGGGGACGCTCTCCCGGCCACCCTGTTCGGCTGCTTCGTCACCTCCATCGGGGGCAACCTCACGATCTCGGCGGCGCAGCCCGCGCTCTCCGTGCACAACGGTCCCGCCGGCCCCGCCGCGGTCACCGAGGCGAACGCGATGGGCGCGATGGTGGGCCTCCTGGCCCCGCTCGCGCTCGGCGCGGCGTTGGCCGCTGGGCTGGGCTGGCGACCCGCCGT
>CAUQTR010000346.1:0-3251 GCA_963521045.1 uncultured Actinotalea sp. | reverse complement strand
CGCGTCGGGTGCGGGCCGCGAGGCCGGCCGGGCCCGGGACGCTGCCCTCGCCGCGCTCCGCGGTGTCGTCGAGGCGCGTCTCGTCGTGCCGGTGGCGGCCGTGCTCGCCGAGCACCGCACGGTCCGGGAGGCCACGCTGACCGGCGAAGCCACGTCCTCCACAGGCGACGCCTGACACGTCTCGTCCCCAGGACGGGCGGTCCCTGTGCCAGAGCCCTCGTCGCGTCCGGGACCGTCCTGACCAGCGCCGGAGCGTCCGGCGTGGGACAGGAGGACGCGATGAACACGCAGGGGATCCCGGTCACGGTGGTGGGGTGGGTCGCCACGGCACCCAAGGAGATCCACGGTGCTGGTGTGCCGTTCACGAGCTTCCGGCTCGCCACCACGCCGCGGCGCTTCGACAGCCGGACCGGCGGCTGGACGGACGGGCGCACGGAGTGGTTCACGGTCAAGGCCTTCCGGGACGTGGCCCACAACGTCGCGTCCTCGGTGCGCAAGGGCGACCCGCTGCTGGTGCACGGACGGCTCCAGACGGACGAGTGGCAGAGCGAGACCGGTCCGCGGACGACGCTGGTGATCGAGGCCGTCGCCCTGGGGCACGACCTGAGCCGCGGGCGCACGACGTTCGCCCGGACGGTGCGGGTGGGTGCGGACGCCGCCACTGCGGGCGTCGCGGGGACCACGAGGGTCACGGACGGGGCGTCGAGCGCCCTCGACACGGAGGACCCCTGGGCCTCGCCGGCCCCGGAGGACGACGCCGCGCCGTCCGACGGGCCGTCCGACGGAGCGTCCGACGGGGCCTCCGACGAGGAGCCGGAGCGCTCGGGCCAGGACGAGCCCACGACGGCCGACGACGAGGAGCCGGCGCTGACGCCGTAGGCTTGCCGGTGGTCCGGGCCGGGCACGCCGCGACGGGTGACGGCTCAGCCGACCGCCTCGTCGCCGCCCCGCGGCGCGACAGCCGCTGCGCGCCGGGACCGACGACGCACCGACGACCACCCGAGACACCTGGAGCAGACCCGACGTGGCTGAGTTCATCTACACCATGTACAAGGCGCGCAAGGCGCACGGGGACAAGGTGATCCTCGACGACGTCACCATGAGCTTCTACCCCGGCGCCAAGATCGGCGTCGTCGGCCCCAACGGCGCCGGCAAGTCGACGATCCTCAAGATCATGGCCGGCCTCGACCAGCCGTCGAACGGTGAGGCGCGGCTGTCGCCGGGCTACTCGGTCGGCATCCTGCTGCAGGAGCCGCCCCTCGACGAGACCAAGACCGTGCTCGGCAACGTCGAGGACGGCGTGCGCGAGATCAAGGACAAGATCGACCGGTTTAACCAGATCTCCGAGGAGATGGCGAACCCCGACGCCGACTACGACGCGCTGCTCGCCGAGATGGGGACCCTGCAGGAGGCGATCGACGCCGCCAACGCCTGGGACCTCGACTCCCAGCTCGAGCAGGCCATGGACGCGCTGCGCTGCCCGCCGCCGGACGCCGACGTGTCCGTGCTGTCCGGTGGCGAGCGGCGCCGGGTGGCCCTGTGCAAGCTCCTGCTCGAGAAGCCCGACCTCCTGCTGCTCGACGAGCCCACCAACCACCTCGACGCGGAGAGCGTGCTCTGGCTCGAGCAGCACCTGTCCCAGTACGAGGGTGCCGTACTGGCCGTGACCCACGACCGGTACTTCCTCGACCACGTGGCCGAGTGGATCGCCGAGGTCGACCGCGGGCGTCTTTACCCGTACGAGGGCAACTACTCCACCTACCTGGAGAAGAAGCAGGCGCGCCTCGAGGTCCAGGGCAAGAAGGACGCCAAGCTCGCGAAGCGCCTGCGGGACGAGCTCGAGTGGGTCCGCTCGTCGGCCAAGGGCCGCCAGACGAAGTCCAAGGCGCGCCTGGCGCGCTACGAGGAGATGGCCGCCGAGGCGGACCGCACGCGGAAGCTGGACTTCGAGGAGATCCAGATCCCGCCGGGCCCGCGGCTCGGCAGCGTCGTCATCGAGGCGAAGGACCTGCGCAAGGGCTTCGACGACCGCGTGCTCATCGACAACCTGTCCTTCACGCTGCCGCGCAACGGCATCGTCGGTGTCATCGGTCCGAACGGCGTCGGCAAGACGACGCTCTTCAAGACGATCGTCGGCCTCGAGCCTCTCGACGGCGGCGACCTGCGGGTCGGCGAGACGGTCAAGCTGTCCTACGTCGACCAGTCCCGCGGCGGCCTCGACCCGACGAAGACCCTCTGGGAGACGGTCTCGGGCGGGCTCGACTTCATCAAGGTCGGCAACGTCGAGATGCCCTCGCGCGCGTACGTCGCGGCGTTCGGCTTCAAGGGTCCGGACCAGCAGAAGCCGACGGGTGTGCTCTCGGGTGGTGAGCGCAACCGGCTCAACCTCGCGCTCACGCTCAAGGAGGGCGGGAACGTCCTGCTGCTCGACGAGCCCACCAACGACCTCGACGTCGAGACGCTCGGGTCCCTCGAGAACGCGCTGCTCGAGTTCCCGGGCTGCGCGGTCGTGGTCTCTCACGATCGGTGGTTCCTCGACCGGGTCGCGACGCACATCCTCGCGTACGAGGGCACGGAGGAGGACCCCGCGCGCTGGTACTGGTTCGAGGGCAACTTCGAGTCCTACGAGGCCAACAAGGTCGAGCGCCTCGGTGCCGACGCCGCGCGCCCGCACCGCGTGACCTACCGCAAGCTCACGCGCGACTGACGGTCGCGGGCCGCGGCGCTCACGCGCCCGTCCGCACCACGACGGGCCCGGTACCTCGGTGCCGGGCCCGTCGTGGTCGCCGGCGGCGCACGTTCGGGTCACCAGTGCGAGTCGTCGACCCTGGCCGGGCATGATCGGACCAGCTGCGCGAGACTGGCGGCACGGCGGACGAAGGAGACACGGTGACCTGGACCGACGACGGCGCCGAGCGCCTCGCCGCCGGGCTGACCGCGTTGCGGGCGGCCGTCGCGGACCTGCGGCTCCCGCTGGACCTTCCGGGCGCGCAGGAGAACCGGCGCGCGGCCGCGGGTCTCGTCGACCACCTCGACGACTACCTCGTGCCGCGTGTGCGCCAGCTCGGCGCACCCCTGCTCGCGGTCGTCGGTGGGTCCACCGGCGCCGGCAAGTCGACGCTCGTCAACAGCCTCGTGGGCACGGAGGTCACGCCCGCGGGCGTGCTGCGCCCCACGACCCGCTCGCCGGTCCTGGTGCACCACCCGGACGACGCAGCCTGGTTCACCTCCGACCGCGTGCTGCCGCGGCT
>CAUQTR010000345.1:0-3256 GCA_963521045.1 uncultured Actinotalea sp. | reverse complement strand
GCACAGCCCGCGGCGCGCCGCGACCCCCGGGAGGGCCGACGCCGGCGTCAGGACCCGGCGGGGTCCTCGACCGGCCCCTGGGCCACCTGCTCCATGGCGGCGCCGAGCGCCAGCATCTGCTCCTCGCCGAGGAGGTCGACGAGGTGCGTGCGCACCGCCCGGACATGGCCGGGCGCGGCCTCGACGAGCAGCGCGAACCCCGCGTCGGTCATGACGCAGTTGACCCCTCGGCCGTCCACGAGGCAGTTCTCCCGGCGCACGAGCCCGCGGCGCTCGAGCCGGGTCACCGTGTGGGTGAGCCGGCTGCGGGAGTGCACGAGCGAGGAGGCGAGCTCGGACATGCGCAGGGTGCGGCCGGGCGTCTCGGAGAGCCGGACGAGGATCTCGTACTCGCTCAGCGAGAGGGCCGCGTCCTGCTCGAGCTGTCGCGTGAGGGCCTCGGCGAGCCGGGCGCTGCCCGAGAGGTACGAGCGCCAGGCTCGCTGCTGGTCGGCGGTGAGCCAGCGCACGGGCTCGTCCGCCTGTGCGGCAGCGTCCCGCGCGGCGCCGGTGCGCGTGTCCGTCGTGGTCATCGTGACTCCCTCCGTGGTCACAGCCTCCCACGTGCGACGGTCATCGGTCCGAGCCGGACGTCCCGCAGGGGTTGTGCCTCGCGCTCGAGTGTAGTAGAAATATCAACGAGTTGCTTGATGGTTCAACGAATGCCTCGAGCACCCCACAGCCACCGACCTCAGGAGAACACCATGAGCAGCACCACCCTTCCCGCCGGTCTGACCACCGGCACGTGGACCATCGACGCCTCGCACAGCGCCGCCGAGTTCTCGGTCCGCCACGCGGGCATCTCCAAGGTGCGCGGCAGCGTCGCGATCACCGAGGGGGCCGTGACCATCGGCACCGACCTCGCGTCGTCGTCGGTCACCGCGACGCTCGACCCGGCCACGATCAGCACGCGTGACGAGAACCGCGACGGCCACCTCAAGAGCGCCGACTTCTTCGACGTCGAGACGTTCCCGGCCTGGACCTTCACGTCCACGTCGATCGAGGCGCGCGGCGACGACCACGTCGTCGTGGGCGACCTCACGATCCACGGCGTGACCCGCCAGGTCGAGCTCGAGACCGAGTTCAACGGTGCAGCCACGGACCCGTTCGGCAACTCGCGCCTCGGCTTCTCGGCCAAGACCGAGATCTCCCGCAAGGACTTCGGCCTGACCTGGAACGCCGCGCTCGAGACCGGCGGCGTGCTCGTCGGCGACAAGGTCAAGATCTCGCTCGAGGTCGAGGCCATCGCGGCCTGAGCCCCTCACCGAGATGACGCCTTCGCCCGCGCGTCGTCACGACCCGCCGCCAGGAGTCGTCGTCTCGCCGACCGCGTGACACGTCGCGCCCCGGACCTGTGCCCCCTGCCGCCCCCTGCAGGGGGCACAGCCGTGTTCGGGCACAGCCGTGTTCGGGCGAGCGGACCGTGGCTCAGCTGCGGGCGGCCGCCTTGCGGCGCTCGTGGAACGCGAGGATCTGCAGCTCCGTCGCGAGGTCGACCGACCGCACGTCGACGCCGTCCGGCACCTGCAGGACCCGCGGGACGAACGTGAGGATGCCCGTCACGCCGCTGGCGACGAGCCGGTCGCACAGCTCCTGGGCCACCTCGGCGGGCGTCGCGAGGACCGCGAGCGTCGCCTTCTCCCTGCGCACGACCTCCTCCAGGTCCCGGCCGTGCTCGACGACGAGCCCCGCAACCGTCGTGCCGACGACCCCGGGCAGCGCGTCGACCAGAGCGGCGACCCGGAAGCCCTTGCCCGCACCCGCGACGTAGTTGGCGAGCGCGTGACCGAGGTTGCCGATCCCGACGATGACGACCGCGAGGTCGGTCGTCACGCCGAGGGCGGCGGCGACCTGGGCCTGGAGGTGCTCGACGTCGTACCCGACGCCGCGCACGCCGTGGGAGCCGAGGAAGGACAGGTCGCGGCGCAGCTGCGCCGGCCCGACCCCCGCGAGCTCCGCGAGCTCGCCCGAGGACGTGCGGCCGACGCCGTCGCCGGTCAGCTGCTCGAGCGCGCGCAGGTAGATGGGAAGCCGCGCCACGGTCGACGCCGGCACGGGACGTGCGGTCATGCGCGCCCGCCGGCGAGGGCGCGTCGGACGCGCCCCGCGTCGATCCGCCAGTACCCCTGCTGGACGCCGTCCACGGTGACGACGGGGACCAGCTCGCCGTAGCGGTCCACGAGCTCGGCGGACCCCGGACCCTGGTCGATGTCGACCTCGTGCACCCGCGTGCCGGCCTCGGCCGCCAGCGGACCCACGACGTCGCGGGCCGCCTCGCACAGGTGGCACCCCGAGCGGACGTAGAGGACGACGCGTCCGGCCTCATCGGTCATGAGGTCAACCCTAGGGGAGTCGTTACAGTGGCCGGGTGGCTGAGCCGACACCTCCCGTCGGCGCACCGGACGAGGCGGGCGACGCGTCGCCGGCGCGCTCCCCGGTCGAGGCCGGACGCGCCGCCGTGGCGGCCCACCACCACATCGCGCGGGAGGGCTCCGACCCGCACGCGACCCGCACCGCGGCGTTCTTCGACCTCGACAACACGATCATCCGCGGCGCGAGCGCCTTCCACCTCGCGGTCGGCCTGCGCCGGCGGGGGTTCTTCGGCACCCGCGACCTCATCGCGTTCGCCTTCCACCAGGCGCGCTACCTCATGTTCGGCGAGGACACCGAGGAGATCGACCAGGTGCGCTCGCGCGCGCTGTCCATCGTCGCGGGCAAGTCCGTCGCCGAGATCGCCGCGATCGGCGAGGAGGTGTGGGACGAGGTGCTGTCGCTGCGGATCTTCGCCGGGACGCAGGCGCTGCTCAACCGGCACCTCGAGTCCGGGCACCAGGTGTGGATCATCACCGCCAGCCCGGTGGAGATCGGCGAGCTCATCGGCCGGCGGCTCGGCGTCACGGGCGCGCTCGGCACGGTCGCCGAGCACCGGGGCGGCTTCTACACGGGCCGGCTCGTCGGCGACCTCCTGCACGGCCGGGCCAAGGAGGCCGCCGTGGCGACGCTCGCCCGCCAGGAGGACCTCGACCTGGCCCGCTGCTACGCCTACGGCGACTCGACGAACGACGTGCCGATCCTGTCGTCGGTCGGCCACCCGGTGGCGATCAACCCCGACGCCCGTCTGCGCCGGCACGCGCGTGAGGTGGGCTGGCCCGTGCGCGAGTTCCGCGGCCGGCGTCGGACCGCCGCCCGGCGCAGCATGTACACGGCGAGCTGGGCC
>CAUQTR010000344.1:0-3258 GCA_963521045.1 uncultured Actinotalea sp. | reverse complement strand
CCCGGTGGCGGTGGCTTCGCCGGTCGCCCCGGTGGCGGCGGTCGCGGCGCCGGACGTGGCAGCACGCAGGGTGCCTTCGGGCGCGCCGGCGGGCGGCCCGTGCGCGGACGGAAGTCGAAGCGCGCGAAGCGGCAGGAGTTCGAGCAGATGCAGGCCCCCTCGCTGGGTGGCGTGCAGGTCCCGCGCGGCGACGGCACCACCGTCGTCCGCCTGCGTCACGGCTCGTCGCTCAACGACTTCGCCGACAAGATCGACGCGAACCCCGCGAGCCTCGTCACCGTGCTCTTCCACCTCGGTGAGATGGCCACGGCGACGCAGTCGCTCGACGAGGACACGTTCGGCACGCTCGCCGCCGAGCTCGGCTACCGCATCGAGATGGTGTCGGCCGAGGAGGAGGACCGCGAGCTGCTCGGGTCCTTCGACATCGACCTCGAGGCCGAGCTGGCCGACGAGGACGACTCGCAGCTGACGGCGCGTCCGCCGGTCGTGACCGTGATGGGTCACGTCGACCACGGAAAGACGAAGCTCCTCGACGCCATCCGCTCCGCGGACGTCGTCGCGGGCGAGGCCGGTGGCATCACCCAGCACATCGGTGCCTACCAGATCCACACCGAGCACGAGGGCCTCGACCGGGCCATCACGTTCATCGACACCCCGGGTCACGAGGCGTTCACCGCCATGCGTGCGCGTGGTGCGCAGGTGACGGACATCGCGATCCTCGTGGTCGCGGCGGACGACGGCGTGATGCCGCAGACCATCGAGGCGCTCAACCACGCGCAGGCGGCCGGCGTGCCGATCGTCGTCGCGGTGAACAAGGTGGACAAGGAGGGGGCCAACCCCGCCAAGATCCGCCAGCAGCTCACCGAGTACAACCTCGTGGCCGAGGAGTACGGCGGCGACACGATGTTCGTCGACATCTCGGCGCTGCGCCGGGTCGGCATCGACAACCTCCTCGAGGCCGTGCTGCTCACCGCCGACGCCGCGCTCGACCTGCGCGCGGTCGCCGACAAGGACGCCCGTGGCGTGGCCGTCGAGGCCAACCTCGACAAGGGTCGTGGCGCGGTCGCGACCGTGCTCGTGCAGTCCGGCACGCTCCACGTCGGTGACGCGATCGTCGCCGGCACGGCGTACGGCCGCGTCCGCGCGATGTTCGACGAGCACGGCGAGACCCTCACCGAGGCCACGCCGGCACGTCCGGTCATGGTCCTGGGCCTGACCTCGGTGCCCCGCGCCGGCGACACGTTCCTCGTGGCGCCGGACGACCGCACCGCGCGTCAGATCGCCGAGAAGCGCGAGGCCGCCGAGCGGGCCGCCCTCCTGGCGAAGCGCCGCAAGCGCATCAGCCTCGAGGACTTCACGCAGGCGCTCCAGCAGGGCAAGGTCGAGACCCTCAACCTCGTCCTCAAGGGCGACGTCTCGGGTGCCGTCGAGGCCCTCGAGGACGCGCTGCTCAAGATCGATGTCGGCGAGGAGGTCGACCTGCGCGTCATCCACCGTGGTGTGGGTGCGGTCACGCAGAACGACGTCAACCTCGCGACCGTCGACAACGCGATCATCCTCGGCTTCAACGTCAAGTACGCGGAGCGGGTCGAGGACCTGGCCGACCGTGAGGGCGTCGACGTGCGCTTCTACTCGGTCATCTACCAGGCGATCGAGGACGTCGAGGCGGCCCTCAAGGGCATGCTCAAGCCGGAGTACGAGGAGGCCCAGCTCGGCACCGCCGAGGTGCGCGAGGTCTTCCGTTCCAGCAAGTTCGGCAACATCGCCGGCTCGCTGGTGCGCTCGGGCACGATCCGCCGCAACTCCAAGGCGCGCGTCCTGCGGGCCGGGACCATGGTCGCGGAGGGGCTCACGATCGAGTCGCTCAAGCGGTTCAAGGACGACGCCACCGAGGTCCGCGAGGGCTACGAGTGCGGCATCGGCCTCGGGTCGTTCAACGACCTGCAGGTGGACGACGTCATCGAGACGTACGAGATGCGGGAGAAGCCGCGCTCGTAGGGTGTCTCGTCCGGGGGGCCGCGCGTCGGGGTGATGACGCGCGGCCCACCCGACGGCCTCCTTCGTCGGCCGTCCTGCCAGGCCCACCACGGTCCGCGCGTCATCACCCCGACGCGCTCCGTGCGCGTCACCTGGGCACTCGCCCGGGTCTGGGCTCGGCTCGTGGCGCTGGGCGCCACATCGCGTGACACTGCGGCAGCGCCGCACCAATCCCGGAGGAACTCCCATGGTCGACCACCCGCGGGCTCGGAAGCTGTCCGAGCGGATCCAGAAGATCGTCGCGCAGATGCTGGACACCCGGGTCAAGGACCCGCGGCTGGGGTTCGTGACCGTGACGGACGTGCGCGTCACCGGTGACCTGCAGCACGCGTCGGTGTTCTACACCGTGCTCGGCGACGACGAGGCGCGGGCCGGCTCCGCCGCCGCGCTCGAGAGCGCCAAGGGCCTCATCCGGTCCGAGGTCGGCAAGCAGACCGGGATCCGGCTCACGCCGACCCTCGAGTTCATCGCCGACGCGGTGCCCGAGACCGCGGCGCACCTCGAGGCGGCGCTGCGCGAGGCCGCCGCACGTGACGCGGAGGTCGCGGCGCTGGCCGCGTCCGCGCAGTACGCGGGCGACACCGACCCCTACCGTCGTCCCGCCGACGCGGACGACGACGCGGACGACGACGAGGCCGACGGCGCGCCGGCCACGGGCGACGAGGACGACCAGCCCGTCCGTGCCTGACGTGCCTGCCGCGCCCGACGTGCCTGCCGGGCGCGGCCGACCGGTGGACGGGCTCGTCGTCGTCGACAAGCCCGGCGGCTGGACGAGCCACGACGTCGTCGCGCGCGTGCGCCGCCTGGCCGGGACGCGCAAGGTCGGGCACGCCGGGACGCTCGACCCCATGGCGACGGGCGTGCTCGTGCTCGGCGTCGAGAAGGCCACGCGCCTGCTGACCTACGTCGTCGGCGCCGACAAGGAGTACCGCGCGACGATCCGCCTGGGCGCCGCCACCACGACGGACGACGCCGAGGGTGAGGTCCTGACGCGGGCCGACGCGTCCGGGGTGAGCCGCACCCGGGTCGAGGACGCCGTCGGCGCGCTCACCGGCCCGATCCAGCAGCGGCCGAGTGCCGTGAGCGCGATCAAGGTCGACGGGCAGCGTGCCTACGCCCGGGTGCGGGCGGGGGAGGACGTCGAGCTGGCGGCGCGGCCGGTCACGGTGCGCCGCTTCGACGTCCTCGAGCTCCGCGTCGCCTCGGTCGACGCCGCGGGGG
>CAUQTR010000343.1:0-3263 GCA_963521045.1 uncultured Actinotalea sp. | reverse complement strand
ATGCCGGGGACGCCGGGGATGCCGCGCCGTCCCAGCAACCCGCGCAGCCGCGCGCCGCGTCCGCGCCCGCCGAGCACCAGCACTCCGCCGTGGGCTGACGCGGCCATTGGTCCCATGTGTTCGCGCGCCGCGCTGGCGGACGATGGGCCCATGGAGCAGAAGGTGGTCGTCGTCGGTGGCGGGTACGGCGGGGTCGCGGTCGCGACGGCCCTCGACGACGTGGCCGAGGTGGTCCTCGTCGAGCCCAAGGACCAGTTCGTGCACGCGGTCGGCACGCTGCGCGCACTCGGCGACCCCGCGTGGCAGAGCCGCGTCTTCCACTCCTACGACAGCCTGCTGCGGCGCGGCCGCGTGCGGCGCGCGTGGGCCCGGTCGGTCTCCCCCGGCGTCGTTCGGCTCTCGGGCTCGGAGACGCTCCTCGCCGACCACGTCGTGCTCGCCACCGGCACGGGCTACCCGTTCCCGGCCAAGTTCCTCGAGGACGACACCGACGTGGCGCGTGCCCGCCTGCACCGCACCCGCGAGGCCCTGCGCGACTGCGAGCGCGTCGTCGTCGTGGGCGCCGGACCCGTCGGGCTCGAGCTGGCCGGTGAGCTCACGGCCGCCTACCCCGGGCTGCACGTGACGGTCGTGGAGAAGGAGCCCGACATCCTCGTCGGCGACTACCTGCCCGAGCTGCGGACCAGCCTGCACGAGCAGCTCGCCGCGCGCGGGGTCGAGCTCGTGCTCGGCGCCCCGCTCGCCTACCTGCCCCCGTACGACGTCGGCACCTACGGGCCGTTCTCCGTGGAGACGACGGCGGGTGTCGCCGTCTCCGGGCAGATGTGGTTCCGGTGCCACGGGTCCCGGCCCCTGACCGGCTACCTCGACGCCGAGCTGTCGCGCGGCATGCACGGCGACGGGACCATCCCGGTCGACGAGCACCTGCGCGTCGTCGGGCAGGAGGCCGTGTGGGCGGTCGGGGACATCACCGACGTGCGCGAGTCGAAGCGAGCCACCGCCGCCCGGGCGCACGCCGAGGTCGTCGCCGACAACATCCGCGACGTCATCGCCGGCCGCGCGCCGGGCGCCACCTACGCGGCCGCGCCCGAGCGCATCGTGCTCCCTCTGGGCCCCGAGGGCGGCGCCTCACAGGTCGACGTCGACGGTGTCCGCACCCTGCTGGGCCCGGACGAGACGAGCCTCATCAAGGGCGCCGACCTCTTCAGCGGCGCGACGGCCCAGCTGTTCTCGGGCGGCGTCCGAGGCTGACCTCCCGAGCCGCAGCACCGCGGCGATCGCCAGCCCCGAGCCCAGCGTGATGACGGCTGCCGCGGCCAGGGTGGCGCTGCTGGGGCGCACGATCGACTCGCCGCTCAACGCCTGCGCCGTGAGGGTGACCAGGGTGGCGGCGAACGCCACGACGAGGACGACCAGCACCCGGAACCGGGCACGCGCGGCCGCCAGGGGTCCAGCCGTGCGCCCGAGCAGCTCGAGCGCCACGAGCGCGAGGGGGATGGCCTGCAGGGCATGCATCCCGACGAAGTGCGGGATGCGCAGGTCGCCTCCCACGGTGCTCCACCCGAGGAGCGGCAGGCCCGGTCCCCCGTCGGGGACGCCGACCGCGTGGGCGCCGACGACGCCCCGGAAGTCCTCGATCTGGGTGGGCGTCGGCAGCGTCATGAGGAAGCCGAGGGCCAGGCCGACGAGTGCGAGCACCACCGCTGCCCTCGCGGCGAGGGTGCGGGCGGCGTCCGTGCCGGGGTTGCGGATGACGGCGACGGCGATGACCAGCGTCATCACCCACACGAGCGAGATGGAGGTCGCCATCACGGCCCAGGCCACGGTGTGCAGCGGGGTGGTCATGTCGAAGTGGCTCGGCTGGGCGGCCGCGGCGAGGGCGAAGATCACGACGATCTCGACCGACAGGCCGATCGTCAGCCACGTCCCGGCCCGGTCGGCCGCGCGGCGCCCGCGCTCGACCTGGCCGACGAGCCAGGCGAGCGTGAGCGCGTAGACCGCGCCGGAGATCGCGAACTTCAGCGGCTTGAGCCATGCTCCCGCCCCGGTCACCTCCCGCTGGTCCGTCACGCCCAGTACGGCGGCACCCACGGTGAGGACGACCATCGCGGCGGCGAAGCCGAGCAGGGGCCGGTGCCAGTGGCCGGGCCGCGGGAGCAGGGCGGGAAGGGCCGGCGTCGTCATGGTCATGGTCGGCGGCTCAGGCGGCGTCGCGCATGCGGGCCATCTCGGCCTGGATGCGGCTCTCGGAGACGGCGGGACGGCGTGCGTAGACGGGGACGCCCCACGCGATCGCGGCGAGTGCGGTCCCCAGGATCGGCCAGGCCGGCCAGAAGTAGCCGCCGGGCGTCGTGAGGTACCAGATCGCGACCTGCATCACCGCGACCACGGCCCACACGGCCAGTGCCCCCCGGTAGGCCGTCTTCGCGATGACGCGGCGTCGTGCGAGCTCGTACGTCTGGTTCGGTGTGGACATGGTGCGTTCCTCTCCGGCGACCGGGTGGCGGATCGTGTCCGTCGCTCCGGCGTGTTAGATAGTTAACTATCTAGCGCTAAGATAGCCGCACTATCCAATGGAGGCAAGGGTGCAGATCTCGGAGCTGGTCCGGCGGGCCGACGTGCCGCTGGCGACGGTGAAGTTCTACATCCGGGAGGGCATGCTGCCGCCCGGGCGCAGCACCAGCGCGACCCGTGCCGAGTACGACGAGAGCCACCTGGAGCGGCTGCGGCTGATCCGGTCGCTCACCGTCGTCGCCGGGCTCCCCCTCAACCGTGCGAAGCGGATCCTCGACGTCGTCGACCATCCCGACGGCAGCGTCTACCACACGCTCGGGATGGCGATCGATGCGCTCGCGGGGCGTCTTCCCGGCGAGCCGGCGCCCGACCGTCTCTACCCGCGCGCCGACGCCGCCCTCGCGTCCCTCGGGCCGGCGTACCACGCCTCCGACGACCGGATGGCGGCGTTCGCGCAGCTCGACAGCGCGCTCCTCGCGGTCGAGGAGGCCGGGATGCCGGCCGACGCGGCACGGCTGCGCCTCTACGGCGACCACGTCATGGCGATCGCGCGCGCCGAGATGGACGGCATGCCTGCCGAGGACCCGCAGGCGGCGGTGCAGTACGCGGTGCTGGGCACCGCGCTCTACGAGCCCGTGCTCGCGGCCCTCCGCCGGCTCGCGCACCAGAACCTCGCCGTCGACGCCCGCTGAGAGCCGGGCGGGTCAGCCGCGGACGACGCGGCGCGCGCTCGGCGCTCCGCCCTCGGC
>CAUQTR010000342.1:0-3268 GCA_963521045.1 uncultured Actinotalea sp. | reverse complement strand
GCGCAGGATCGGCCTGGGGCGGCGGGCGGGGCGCACGCGGCTCCGACGACGGCGGCACCGTGTACGGCAGCGGCAAGGTCTCGACGCGGCGCGTCCCGCCCTCGCCGCCGTCGTCCCCGAGCTTCGGCTCGGGCGCGCCGAAGGGCGACGTCCCGAGCCTGGCGATCGGTGACAAGGTCACGCACGACTCGTACGGCGTGGGCACCGTGGTCGCCGTCGAGGGCGGCGGCAACAACGCGGTCGCGAAGATCGACTTCGGCGGCGACGGCGTCAAGCGGCTGCTGCTGCGGTACTCGCCGGTCACCAAGCTCTGAGCCGCGCGGCTGTGCGCGGGCACGACCGCCCCCACCAGGTGGGAGCACGACCGTGCCGTCGGCGTCCTGCCAGGAACGGCTACAGCCGGCGGACGACGTCCACGATGTGCTGCATCTTCAGCTCGGGCAGTCGGTCACGCACGTGACGCACCGCGTGGATCTGCCCGTCGCGGTCGCGGATGGTCCTCACCTCGGCGAGGTCGAGCCGGGCCAGGGCGCCCTCGAGCGTGCCGTACGCGGCCAGGGCGCGCCGCCGACGTCGCGTCTCCGCGCGGTAGAACCAGGCGTAGCCGACGCCCAGGGTGGCGACCAGGACCGCAGTGGTCACGACCCAGAGGTCGTCCCTGCCGTCGGTCATCGCACGGATCGCCCCGGTGCAGCCAGCCACCATGATCAGCATCACCATGACGTGGAGCCACACCTCGGCCCGCGTGAGGGGCGGGTCGTCGAGCGACGGCAGGTCCTGCGACGCCATGAGGTCTCCCGTGGTGATCCGTGCGTGCCGACGAGCCGTCGGTGGCCCCAGGGTGCCGCACGGGCGCGCTTCACGGTAGGCGCGTGGCGTGGTGCCGACAGTGCGGCGTGGTCCGCCGGGGCCGCTCCGGCTCACGTCCAGGTCTCTCGATGTGAAGAGACCTGCGCCGCGCGGCTAGCATCGACCGGGCGGCGCAGGCCGGGACCCGGTCGCCGACGACCGCCCCGAGCAGGGCCCGCGGCCCACGGTGACGACGGAAGGTGGAGCAGGGTGGACCTGTTCGAGTACCAGGCACGCGATGTGTTCGAGAAGCACGGCGTGCCCGTGCTGGGCGGCGTCGTCGCCCGGACCCCCGAGGAGGCGCGCGCGGCGGCGGAGCAGCTCGGCGGCGGCACCGTGGTGGTCAAGGCCCAGGTGAAGA
This sequence comes from uncultured Actinotalea sp., assembly GCA_963521045.1. Taxonomy (GTDB): domain Bacteria; phylum Actinomycetota; class Actinomycetes; order Actinomycetales; family Cellulomonadaceae; genus Actinotalea. Next base: position 2,058 of record CAUQTR010000342.1, on the reverse strand, counting down.
CGGGCGGCCGCGGCAAGGCCGGCGGCGTCAAGCTCGCGCACTCGCCCGAGGAGGCTGCCCAGCGCGCCGAGGAGATCCTCGGTCTGGACATCAAGGGCCACGTCGTGCGCACCCTCATGGTCGCCCAGGGCGCCCAGATCGCCGAGGAGTACTACTTCTCGGTGCTCCTCGACCGGGCCGAGCGGCGCTACCTCGCCATGGCCAGCGTCGAGGGCGGCGTGGAGATCGAGCAGCTCGCGGTCGAGCGCCCCGAGGCCCTCGCGCGGGTCGCCGTCGACCCGATCGTGGGCATCGACGCGGCCAAGGCGCAGGAGATCGTGGCCGCGGCCGGGTTCGCGCCCGACGTCGCGCCGCAGGTCGCCGACGTCATCCAGAAGCTCTGGACCGTCTACCAGGCGGAGGACGCGACGCTCGTCGAGGTCAACCCGCTCGTCCGCACGAAGGACGGCGCGATCGTCGCCCTCGACGGCAAGGTGACGCTCGACGCCAACGCCGACTTCCGCCACCCGGACCACGCCGAGCTGGAGGACGCCGCCGCGGCGGATCCGCTCGAGGCGCGCGCCAAGGAGGCCGACCTCAACTACGTCAAGCTCGACGGCCAGGTCGGCATCATCGGCAACGGCGCCGGCCTCGTCATGAGCACGCTCGACGTCGTCGCCTACGCGGGCGAGGCGCACGGCGGGGTCAAGCCCGCCAACTTCCTCGACATCGGCGGCGGCGCCTCGGCCGAGGTGATGGCCGCCGGGCTCGACATCATCCTGTCGGACCCGCAGGTCAAGGCCGTCTTCGTCAACGTCTTCGGCGGCATCACGGCGTGCGACGCGGTCGCCACCGGCATCGTGCAGGCGCTGGAGATCCTCGGCGACCACGCGACGAAGCCGCTCGTCGTCCGGCTCGACGGCAACAACGTGCTCGAGGGCCGGCGGATCCTCGCCGAGGCCGCCCACCCGCTCGTGACCCTCGCCGAGACGATGGACGGCGGCGCCGACAAGGCGGCCGAGCTCGCCCACGCCGCCGCCTGAACCCCGAGACCTGAGAAGAGAAGAAGAACCATGGCGATCTTCCTGACTGAGGCCTCCAAGGTCATCGTCCAGGGCATGACCGGCTCCGAGGGGCAGAAGCACACGACGCGCATGCTCGCCTCGGGCACCGCCGTCGTCGGCGGGGTCAACCCGCGCAAGGCCGGCACGAGCGTCGACTTCGCCGTCGGCGACGGCACGACGTCCGTCCCCGTCTTCGGGACGGTGGCTGAGGCGGTCGCGGCCACCGGTGCCGACGTGTCGGTGATCTTCGTGCCGCCCGCGCACACCAAGGCGGCAGTGCTCGAGGCCGTCGACGCGGGCGTACCGCTCGTCGTCATCATCACCGAGGGCGTCCCGGTCGCGGACACGGCCGAGTTCTTCACCGCGGCCCAGGCCAAGGGCGTGCGCCTCATCGGCCCCAACTGCCCCGGCCTGATCAGCCCGGGGAAGTCGAACGTCGGCATCATCCCCGCGGACATCACGGGCCCCGGGAAGGTCGGCCTGGTGTCGAAGTCGGGCACGCTGACCTACCAGATGATGTACGAGCTGCGGGACTTCGGGTTCTCGACCGCGATCGGCATCGGCGGCGACCCGATCATCGGGACCACGCACATCGACGCCCTCGCGGCGTTCGAGGCGGACCCGGAGACGGCCGCGATCGTCATGATCGGTGAGATCGGTGGCGACGCCGAGGAGCGTGCCGCGGCGTTCATCGCGGAGCACGTGACGAAGCCGGTCGTCGGCTACGTCGCCGGCTTCACCGCACCCGAGGGCAAGACCATGGGTCACGCGGGCGCGATCGTCTCGGGCTCCTCCGGCACCGCGCAGGCCAAGAAGGAGGCCCTCGAGGCCGCCGGCGTGCGCGTCGGCAAGACGCCGAGCGAGACCGCCGCGCTCATGCGCGAGATCCTCTCCGCCTGAGCGACGGCCCGAGGGCGACCGCACCGACCGACGCCGACACGCCCGCCCGGGTCACCCCGGGCGGGCGTGGAGCAGGGACGATGGACCGGTGAGCCGACCCCCAGCGCCGCGTCCC